>DATNLV010000098.1:0-3155 GCA_035602665.1 Bryobacteraceae bacterium
CCACCGCGCTCTCGACCTCGATCCAGCCGCTGTGCTGCTTCACGATTCCAAATGCCATCGCCAGGCCGAGTCCAGTCCCGTGGCCGGCGGCCTTCGTGGTGAAGAAAGGCTCAAACACCCGCTGGAGATTCTCCGGTGAGATGCCGCTGCCGGTGTCACGGACGCTGAGGCAGACAAAATCGCCCGGGCGCGCCCGGGGGTTGCCACGGCACGCCGCCGCGTCAAATGTCGCGCGCCCCGTGCCAATGACAAGGATTCCGCCCTTGGGCATCGCATCGCGGGCGTTCACCGCGAGGTTCATGAGCACCTGCTCAATCATGCCCGCGTCCGCATCGGTCGTGCATGCATCCGGCGCAAGCTCCAGATCCAGCTTGATGTGCGCGCCGATCAGCCGCCGGAGCATGTCGAAGATCTCGCCAGCGATCTGGTTGAGGTCGACCGCTCGTCGGTTGATCGGCTCCTTTCTGCTAAATATGAGCAGCTGGCGGGTCAGGTTGGCGGCGCGGGTGCCGGCCGAGTAGATCTGTGTGAGCGGATCGATCGCGTCCGGTGGCATCGATCCGTAGTCCAGCAGCAGGCGCGCATAGCCGATGACAATGGTGAGGACGTTGTTGAAGTCGTGCGCCAGGCCGCCCGCAAGCTGGCCGACCGCCTCCATCTTTTGGGCCTGCAGCAGCTGCTCCTCGAGCTGCCGCCTCGCCGTGATGTCCATCGCGACGCCGACTGCGCGGCAAATTTCGCCCGTCGGCTCCCGGACGGGGTACCTCCTGTCGTCGATCCAACGCACGCCACCATCCGGTCGAAGAATGCGGTACTCGATCCGGGATTCCTTGCCCCTGGCAAGCTGCTCACTGGCGGCCAAAACCTTGGCGCGGTCATCGGGGACGACGGCTTCGGTCCACAGCGCGGGTTGCGCGTACGCTTCGGCCGGCGGTCGGCCCCAGATCCGCTCGTAGGCCGGACTGACATGGGACCAGTTGCCCGTATCCAGCGTGAAGATGTAGAACACGTCGCTCATGTGCTCGGCCATCTCGCGAAAACGCTCCTCGCTCCGTAGTAGCTCCTCCTCGATCGTTTTTCGTTCGGTTATGTCGCTCACCAGGCTTTCATAGCAGTGCAGCTCGCCATCGGGGCCGCGGACCGCGCGGGCATTCTCGGAGATCCATATGACCGTGCCGTCCTTGCGTTTGATTCGCGACTCGAAGGCCCGCACTTTGCCCTGCTCGTTCAAGATGCGCACAAACTCCGCGCGGCGCCCGGGCTCAACGTAGAGGCCTCGAGTCAGGTCGAGAGCAAACGCGCACAATTCCGAGGGGGACCCAAATCCGCAAATTTCGGCCATCGCCTTGTTCGCGTCCAGAAGCCGGCCCTGCGGGGTTGACTGGCAAATGCCCTCCGCCGAATTGTCGAAAAAATCTCTGTACCACGCCTCGGACCGGTGCACATCCTTGTCGGCAACCCCGTGATCGCCTGGCTCGTTGGCCCCAGGCTGCCGCGTTTCAATTCTTTCGTCGGAGGCGCTTTTTCCTTTGAGCATATCAATCGCGCCTCCTCGCCGAGGGTATCTAATGACTTCCCGGGGCGGTAGGGCCCACCAACGCCCTGGCAGCTCTTGGTTGCATGGGCTTAAATTGGTATTGGGAAAACAGAGGGCGCGCGGGATTCTCGATTGAAAGCTGCTTGCTCCTCAATCCCTGCGTTAATGGGGTGAAACTGCCGGTGATTTTCCCGGCAATGGGCCTAGGGTGCGCTCAAAGCGGCGCTTCGACCATGGGGTGTAACCCTAACCGAGTCAAATCATTCAAAATGAGGAAGTTTTGAAATGTTCATGCCAACGGGCAGGCTCCCTTTCTGGCGCCGAAAAACGTTCCGCGGCAAATGGGCCATGCAGACGCGCTATTCGGGTTTCTTGGGCCAAGTAACACCTCAGTGTCCTGGATGCTAGGATCCGGTGAACCGGGCGACCCGTTTCATGGGTGCCCCTGGGCGACTATTGTCCTTAGAACCGCAAGGGGCGCGTCGCAGCCGACATACGTCGAGCCGTCAAACGAGGATGTGACAACCCTCCCGGTAGCGGTATTGATGATGATCAGGTTGGGTATACCCTCCCCCGTCGCGGCGCCCCAGCCGCCGGCATCGTTCCGCCTCAAGGCCGGGAACTCCATACGGTGCTGGCGCATATAGGAGATCATGTCAGCGTCGGATTGGTCGTAATTGACCATGACGAGCTGGAACCGGCCATTCGCCTTGTCCGCGTCATGGTAAAACTCGGCAAGCCGAGGCGAAAACTGCTGGCATGGCGGGCACCAGCCGGCGCCGTGGTAGACCGCCAGGTACGGCGCGCGGCGGGGCTGGAATTCCTCGTGAACCACGGCTCCATCGGTGCCCAGCCGCTCGACCTGGAGGGCGCCTTCGGCCGTGTTGAATCTCGCCTTGGGCCTAAGTTCCTTGATGGCCTGAAAAATGCCGAAAACAACGACCAAGCCTATTAGGAATTTCTTCATGATCTGGCGGCCCCGATGACGGCACAGCGGGCTCTCATTCGAGGCGCAATGCTCGTTGGCCCAAGCGGCACGCCGCGCCGAAGGGGCCTTTCTCCGCGAACAACGAAGCAGGGAACCAGACGGGTCGCCGTGCTCACTTATCGGGATTCCAGATGTCCTTGATGGCCTTCCATGCCCCGTCCCGATTCTTGGCCCAAACGGTGACGTACTTGCCGGTGTTCCTGACCCTCTTCCCGTCGGTCCCCTTGTACGACTCCTCGTACGTGCCGCTGGTGATGCCGAGTTCCCCGCTGCTCGCGATCATGGCGTCCGAGGTCTTCCAGGAGATGGAATACGTTGGATCGGCAAGTCCCGCCGCCCAGAATTTCAAGGCCTCCTGTCGGCCCACCTTGAGCAGATCATTCGGCGGATAGACGATGGCGTCATCGGCATAGTAAGACGCGACGAGCGCGGCATCCCGCGTCGCGGCCGAATTCGACCAATCCGCCTCGATCTTCGCCAGATCCTTGGCGCTGTCGTCGATGCCACCGGCCATGGCGGGAGTACCGGAAGCGAACAGCCCGGCGAGCGCAAGTGCCGCCGCGGAAACAAACGGACAGTGTGATTTCATCGGCGGCATGGTAGGGTGAGATGGGCTCGTTCCAACGCCAA
>DATNLV010000384.1:0-5777 GCA_035602665.1 Bryobacteraceae bacterium
CACGTTGCCCGTAGCCGGGGGCGGCGTGTCGTTCAACACTTCCAGCCCGTCCGAGTGCCATGCATCGAAGCCCTGGTCCACCACCTGTCCGCCGGAAGTGAAAGTGATGTGCCAGAGTCCCACAATCGATCCGCCGCTCGCAGCTTGCGGTGGCGCGGCCAGCGCCTGCACCCCCGGCATTGCAACCAGCGCTTGGGCCAGCGTCGGAGTCCCCATGGGGATCTGATTCACCTGTGCCGGGGATAGGGCGCGCATCGACGCGCCGCAGTCCGCCTTTGCCCGGGGGCTGAGCAGCGTCCCGGACGCTCCCAGGACCAAACATGCGATCCATGTCGTAGTACTTTTCATTGTTTCTTCCTCCTCTTTGGTGTGGCGGCATCCCTGCGCCGCATGCCTCCACTGTCACCGAGTTGCGCCAGGCTGGCAAGCGAAACGGCATGAAAACAAACCAGTTTCGCTCTTTTTCGCACTATTGCGTTATACTCGGATCATCATGTCGGAGGCGGAGTCGGCAGCGGACCGTCTGGATTCCTGGAAAGAGATTGCTTCTTACTTCGGGCGCGAAGTCCGCACCGTCCAGGGCTGGGAAAAGAGCGAGGGGCTGCCCGTCCACCGTCACCAACACGCCCGCCAGGGATCGGTTTACGCCTTCCGGTCCGAATTGGACGCTTGGCAACGAACCCGGCAGGGCCACCCCGAACCTCCCGAAGCCGCGCCGCCCCACCGGAGGCGATGGTCCGGGGCGCTCCTCGTTGCCGGGTCGGTGGCTCTTTCCGTTCTGATCGTCTCGATCCTCGCTTCGCACCACCCGCCCGCGCACGCGGAAGGGGGCACGCCCTCTTCCATCGTGGTCCTTCCGTTCCTCGACTTAAGCCCTCAGAAAGACCAGGAGTACTTCAGCGACGGCCTGACCGAGGAAGTCATCGATGCCTTGAGTCGGGTGCCCGACCTGCGCGTGGTGGCGCGGACCACAGCCTTTGCATTCAAGGGGAAGGCCGCCGACATCCGCCAGATCGGGCGCCAGTTGAACGTCACCGCCGTGCTCGAGGGAAGCGTTCGCAGATCCGGAGACGAGCTTCGCATCACGGCTCAGCTCAACCGTGTGGCGGACGGCTACCACCTGTGGTCGCGCACCTATGACCGCCACCTACGCGACGTCTTCGCCGTCCAGAGCGAGATCTCGCAGGCGATCTCCGATCAGTTGCGCGCCGGCCAGATCCCTCATCGCGAGCGGACCGGAAATCTCGAGGCGTACCGCCTTTATGAGGAAGGCCGCTATCTTTTCAATCAATTCCAGCCGCCCGACTCCGACTACAAGGCTATCGAACGGTACCAGCAGGCCATCCGGCTCGATCCGAATTACGCCGCGGCCTATTCCGGCGTGGCAGATGCCTACGCCTACCTCGCCGAGAACTTCGTCGTTGCTCCCCGAGACGTCATGCCCAAGGCTCAGAGCGCCGCCGAAAGGGCCGTGGCGCTCGACGATGACTCCGCCGAGGCGCATACCTCACTGGGGATCGTCAAACTGGATTATGAGCGCGACCGGGCAGGCGCCGAGCGCGAGTTCCTTCGCGCCATGCAGCTCAACCCCGGCTCCGGCTACACCCACCATTGGTATGCTCACTCGCTCGAAGCTCAGGGCCGCCTGCCCGAGGCCATGAAGGAAATGCGTGCGGCCCTCGACCTCGACCCGCTGGACATTCCCATCAACTGGGACATCGCCAGTGAGCTGCTCTGGGCCGGGCGTTACGACGAGGCCCTTCAGCAGGCGCGCAAGGCGGGCGATCTCTTCCCCGGCGTTGCGGTGTTTCCTTACATGGAGACCGAGGCCGATTACGGCAAGGCGGACTGGCCGGCCGCCCACCGTACCGTGGAAGCGCTCCGCCAGAGAAGTCCGGAACTCGCCGCCGACCCTGCGTTCATGGGCATGTTCGGAGTGGATGCCGCGCGCCAGGGCCGTCGTGCCGAGGCCGTCCAGATCCTCGGCCGGCTTGAAGCCCTTCATCGAAAGCAGTATGTCGAGCCGTTCCTGGCCATCGAGTTGTGTTCGGTCTTGAAAGACGGCGCGGCCCTGCGACTCTGGCTCCAGCGGGCCGACGAAGAACGCTCCAGCATGTTCGTCTACCTGCCCATGTACCGCGATCTCTGGAAACTCCAGTCGAAAGTGGGGCAGGCGTCCACGCCTGCAGCGGGTCTCTAGACCCGCCTAAGGCGCCGCCTCCCCGGCCGGCAGAATCACCAGCGAAGTCCGCGGAAACGCAAACTTCCGCCCCAATTCGTCGATGACATTCACCTGACAAATGTACTCGCCCGGCTTCAGGCTCGACGTCTGCGCGTTCAGATTCAGCGGAATCGTGCCCTCGCGCTTGGCCTCCGGACGCATGGCCCGCACCGGCTGCGTCTCCAGAATCTTCTGCCCGCCCTGGTACAGCGCCATATCGGCCGTCACCCCGGCCAGGTGGACATTCGATGGCAGGTTCGGCGGCGCCGTGGGGTCGTAAACCTCAAGATATACATGAAGATTCTGCCCGGGACGAAACACCCGCGTGACGTTAGGCACGATCTTCTGCCCCGCGCTGGTCACCAGCGGGTTCTGCGCCAGCAGCTTCTTATCGTTCCGGACGCCGGCGATCTGGCTGAGCGGCTGCGTCTGGTTGCTCAGGACCACCGAACTCAGCCGCAGCGCGCCCCCCGAACTCAGGTCGGGAACCGTAAACGGAGCCTCGAACGTGCCCATCCGCCCCTCGCCATTCTCGCGCGCCACGAATTTCAGCGTGTATTTCCCCGGCCCCAGCGTTACGCCCGTGTCGTATTCCACCTGGCTGCGTCCCACCTGGCCGGCCGTGGCTTGGTCCAGTTTCAGGGGGATGGTGTCGCGCACCGTCGACGCCGGCTGCCCGTGCGCGTCCCGCACCTGCGCCATGAAGTCCAGTTCGGTGGCCGCCTTCTGACCCCTATTGTGGAAGGATAAGGCGGAGCCCGGCATCTTCACCGAAATAGGCACGAAGTATTTGCCTTTCGCCAGGCGGAAGTAGTCGATCTCCACCGCGATGGGGAGATCCGTGACGGCGTTGTCGCTCTCCAGCGCGCTCGTGAGCTGCGTTTCCTTGTCCTCGCCCTTCATGCGCCCGAAGGCCACCGGGCCGTAATACCCCTGCCTGTAATCCAGCTTCAGCTTGAGCGCGGCGAATGTGGGGCCGAGGCGCACCTGTATGCGCCGGTAGCGGCCATCCTCTGCCGAGTTGGTGCTGGCGTAGGTGAGCATGTAGTAGCTGCGAATATCTTTCTGCACCTGCACCATGCCAATGGTCAAATCGTTCGAATCGAGCAGCGCCTTCCCGCCCGTATCGGCGGCCAGCGAGTCGAGCGTCTCCTGCTGGTTGTGAAAGCTGTCGCGCAGGCCCGACTGGGCCGACCCGCTGTAAAGGTGCGACCCCACCGCGCCCGCCTGGCTCGCGTCTCCGCCCGGCACCTGGGCCGAGAGCCCGCGCGCGTCGATCGTGTAGAACGCCACGTTCGCCCGCACCGCCGCGTTCACCGTCGCGCGAAGCTGCGACTGGTTATCGACACCCGTCTTCTCGACGCCGCTCGAGATATAGACCAGCGCCTTCTTCTGCGGATAATAGGCCAGCCGCCGGGCGGCGTTCTCCAGGGCCGCCAGCTTGCGGTCTGTATTGAAGATGTTGAATTCCGTCTCGTCGGCCACAAAGAGGCCGCTCTGGTCTTCGGAATCGGCCCCGGTATCTGCCATCCCTGCCAGCTCGCTCCCCTCCCCGATGTGGAACCGCTGAAGGGTGGCGATCAGCAGGTCGCGGTCGCTGGTGAAATCCTGCACCGTCTTCAGGCTGCTCCCGAAGACCATCACCGACACCAGGTCACTCGGCGTCATCTTGGTCCTGAGGAATTGCATCGCGGCGTTCACGGCCCGGACCTGCTCGGCCGGCGCCATCGAGGAAGAATCGAACAGCATCACGATCAGCCGGTGATCCTGGATCTGCGGAGTCGGCGTCGGCTCGGCCGCGGGCGCGGACGGCTCAGCGCGGTTCTGCAAGACGCGCTTCGTCGTAGGCGCCTCGATCGGCGGTAGTGGCTGCGTATCCAGCCGCTGCAGCTCGCAGGACTGTACGTGCTGCGGCTTGCCGTCCTCGAGCACGGTGAAGTCGCCCTTCTTCAGGCTCTCGATCGGCTGGCCGTCCTTGCCGAGCACGGTCACGTTCACCACGACGATATTCGCCGTGGTCGAAAACGTCGGCTGAGCTTGCGGCAGCCCGGACGGGGCCGCCAGAATCATTGCGAGAAAACATGCAAGGGGTCTCAAAACCGGAACCTCAGCACGATACTTAACGACCGCATCGCGCCGGCCGCCGCCACCGTGTCATAGTTCCCCGCGCCCACGGTGGTGTAGACGCTGGTGTAGTTGACGTGATTGAGCACGTTGTTGGCTTCCAGGCGCAGCTCGATGCGGCGCCGCGAGTCGCCCAGTTGCACCGAGCGCCCAAAGCCGAGGTTCAAAGCGACCATCCCGGGTCCCGGAATCGTGTTCCGCCCCGCATCGCCGAACTCGCCCGCCGGCGGCAGCGTGAACGCACCCTGGTTAAAGAAGCCGCCCCCCGAGGAAACGCTCTCGCCGGTCGCCTCGGCACGCCCGCTGCCCACGCCTCCGGTAGCCGCCAGACCGAGACTGCTGCCGCCCGCCCGCGCCGTCAGCGGTGTGCCCGTTTCGGCCGTCAGGCCACCGGTGAGCTGCCAGTCTTTGAACACCTTTCCGGCAAAGCTGCTGGGACTGACCCGCGAGCCGTCGGTCCCGAGAGGCGAAGTCAGCACCCAGCTCATCGTCAGAACGTGCCGGCGATCGAAGCTCGATAGCCCCCGCTCCGCCGCCAGGTCCAGCCAGTTCTGCGCCACCGTGTTCCCCGCCCCGCCGAAGCTCGACGAATCGTCGATCGATTTCGAAAACGTGTAGAGCGCCTGCATCGAGATTCCGTGCCGGAAGCGCCTCTGCAACCGCGTCTGCAAAGCGTGGTAGATGGAGTCGCCCACGGAGCTGTCGTAGGTGTAGACCTGCCGGTTGAAGCCGGTGCCCGGCGGTCCCTGGTTCGGCGTCACCAGGACGTCGAGCCGAGTGCCCTTGGTGCCCAGGTAGCCAATCTCCGTGAAGAAGCCCGCCCCCAGATCGTGCTGTACGCTCACGCTCCAGGTCTGCGCGTAAGGCGTGCGGTAATCCGGGTCCACCGCGTACGTATTCGTCACAGTGCCCGGCGCCGCCGTGTCCAGGAACGCAGTCGCGATCGCCAGCGGATTCGCCGTTGTGCTGTTCACGCTTTCGGAAATCGCGAAAGGTGGCTGCTGCGCCAGGTTGCGGCCCAGCCCGACATAGGACTGGCCGTTGTAGTAAATCCCGTAACCCAGCCGCACAATCGTGGAGCGCTTCAGCTTCGAAACCTTCCACGCCAGTCCCAACCGTGGCGAAAAGTTGTTGTAGTCCGGGTTGATCAGACCAGACGGAACCCCGCTCGTGGCCGGCGTCACCACCGTGGCATTGGTGAATTCGGGCGCGATAGCCAGATTCGCGATATGACCGTACTTCTCCTCGATCGGTAAGAACAGCTCATACCTCACGCCCAGGCTGAGCGTAAGATTCGGCCCCACCTTCCACTCGTCCATGGCGTAAGCGTTCCAGGCGTTCTGCCGCAGATAGGTGCTCTCGCCGAACCGAATCGAGGCCGATTGCGGCAGGCCCTGAAGAAAATCCGCGAAGTCGAAACCCGTCATCTGCC
>DATNLV010000436.1:0-4082 GCA_035602665.1 Bryobacteraceae bacterium
ACGCGCCGGTCCGTCGCCGCGCTTGTGAAGCTCCTCGACCGGTCGAAGTTCAACGAGCCTTATCACATTCTGCGCTGGTACGACAACGTGTGGGTGCAATGAATCTGGACCTTTCAGAATTGCGAAGACTGCTGGCCATCGGAACCGGCGTGGGCATCGAGATCGAGGACGACGTCCTGCGCGTGGCCGCCGTTCGGGTGAGGCCGTCCGGAGCCCGCCTGCTCGGGGCGGCCACCATCAACGGCTTCCGCGAACGGACTGCCGCCGGTTGGGGCGCGGTGTGCACGGATTTCCTGAAGCGCACCGGGGCGAGCCACCTGGCGGCCACGGTGTTGTTGCCTCGTCGCGATGTCGTCGTGCGGCTGCTGGCGCTGCCCGGAGTCAAGGACCAGGACATCGCATCGGCCATCGACTTTCAGATCGATTCGCTGCACCCGTTTCCGGAGGAGCAGGCGACTTATGCCTGGACCCGTCTGGGCGGCGGCGGAGCGGTGCTGGTGGCCATCACGCGGAAGGACACGCTGGAGCGCTACTTCGGCATGTTCTCCGAAGCGGGAGTGAAGGTGGCTGCATTCACCTTCTCGGCCGCGGTCCTGTACTCGGCGTCCCGGCTTCTGGCGCGGCCGCCGGCGGGCGGTTTCCTGGCCTTCACCGCGGCCGGAGAGGGCCTCGAGGCTTACGGCGAAAGCGAAGCCCGGCCGCTGTTTTCCGCGGCTTTCGACGTGCCGCGCGACAGGGCCACCGAGCTCGCGAGCGCGGAGCTGCGGCTCGATTCCGATGCGGAACCTGTCGACATCGCTACGCTGCTGCCGAACCCCGGCGGCGCTCCCCCGGATTACGATTTATCCCGCAACGCACTGGCGTACGCGGCGGCGCTGGCCGGGGCATGCCCCCGGCTGGCGCTGCCCTTGAACCTGCTGCCCGCCGAGAACCGCAGTTCGAATTCGCGTGTGATTTACGTGCCCACGGTGGCGCTGCTGGCCGCCGCCCTGATTTCGGTCGGGGCGCTGGCCTCGATTACGCCAGTCAAGGATCGCGAGTATCTGCGCGCTCTCGAGACCGAGACGGCGCGGTTGCAGCCGCTGGCCCGCAAGGCAGGCGAGGCCGACCGCGCCATCGAGGCGACACGGGCCAGGACCAGGCAACTCGACGACTTCCGGCGCCGCTCCAAAGCAGCGCTGGACTCTCTGGCGGAAGTGAACAAGCTGATCGAGCCGCCCGCCTATCTGACGAACCTGGATATGGCGGCGGATTCCATCACGGTGGCCGGTAGCGCCGAACACGCCGAGCCGTTGCTGAAGATCTTCGACAGCTCGCCGCTGTATCAGGGCTCGGAGTTCACCGTCCCGCCCAGCCCCAACGGCACCATGCAGATGTTCCGCATCCGCGCCGCGCGTAAAGGGGTGCCGCAATGAAGCTCACCCAGCGCGACCGGATCCTGCTGATTGGCCTGTGCGTTGTGGCGGTGCCCGCCGCGCTCTATGAGATCTACCAGTTCACCAGCGCAGGCGCCGCGGCCCCCACGGCGCAGTCGGACAACATCCCCGCCGCCGAGAGGCGTCTGGCGCGCGTGCGCCAGCAGGCGGCGACGGTGGCCGGCAAGCAGCAGGTGCTGAAGCAGGTTTCCGCCGAACTGACGCAACGCGAGAAGGGCATCATCCAGGCCGCTACGGCGCCGCAAGCCCAGGCGCTCCTGCTCGACATCGTGCGCCGCACGGCCAGCGCGCAATCGCCGCCGGTCGCGCTCGGCTCGGTGGAACTCCAGCCCCCCTCCAAGTTTGGCGAGTACGGGCAAGTGCGGGTCGGCGTGCCTTTCACCTGCCATATCGAGGAGTTGCTGAACATGCTGGCCGACCTGGCGAACCGGCCCGAGGCGATCTCGGTCGACGAGTTGCGCATCGGCGTGCACGACCCCAAGCAGAAGACCATTGGAGTGCGCATGGTGGTTTCCGGCGTGGTGCCGCGCCGGCTGGTTCCGGACAAGAAGGGGGGCGTCAAGTTTTGAAGAAGAAGCTGCTGCTACTCGATTTGGCGCTGGCGGTTCTCGTCGTCGTGCTCGTAGGCCAGGTGCGGGACCGGTTGCAGGAAGCGCGAAAGCGGTCCGACGTGATGTTCGGGAAGGCGCTGAAGCAGCTTCCTCCGCCGCCCTATTCCGCTCTGCCGGCGGTTCCGGCGGTCACCGCCGCCGGCTATAGCGCGGTGGCCCTGAAATATCCGTTCAGCCCGGACCGGAATCCGACTGTGATCGTCGACCCACCCAAAGAGACGCCCATGCCGCCCCTCCCGATCTACTACGGCATCATGACCCTGAGCGACGGCGATACGGCGATCATGAGCGCGAAGATGGGCGATCCCAGCCTGGGCATACATTTCGGAGAAAAAGTGGGCGAGTTCACGCTGGTGGCGGTAGCAGACGACGTCGTGACCCTGGAATGGAACGGCAAGACCGTCACCAGGAAGGTCTCGGAGTTGAGGCCGCACCTGGACATGGGCAAGGTCGCCGCAGCCGCCAGGCCCACCGAGACCACGCCCAAACCGGCGCCGCAGCCGGGCTCCAAGGTCGAAGCCAGCCCCTGGGACGAAATAGGACCCAACCTGAGGGCGTGCCGGCCCGGCGACAGTTCGCCAGCCGGTAGCGAGAAGGACGGCTGGCGGAAGGTAATGGTTCCGACTCCGATGGGCTCGAGCTGCCATTGGGAGCGAGGCAACTGAGGTCGACCCGGACGACACAAACGTCTGACGGCAGGGGCCGCGCCGGGGAGGAGCAATTATTATGAGCATGTTTCGAGTCTTCATCTTGGTGGCATTCGCGGGCGCCTTGTATGGGCAGGTACCGCCGCAGTCGAATCACGCCCCAGCGCCACCGGCCTTCTTTCCAGGGCCGCCGCCAGCGGCAAAGCAGCAGGGTTCGATGTACCCCGATGCCGCTGACAGCCCGAAGAATAACGCAGCCCCCGCGGCCGGCCAGGGGACGGAGGCGGAAAAACCTGCCACTCGCCCCACCCGCCAACCGGGCGCGGCCGGGCAGTCTTCGGCTGGGGTGGTGCTGAATGTCCAGGGCGCCTCGCTGATCGACATCGTCGACATGCTCGCCAGGCAGCTCAAAATCAACTACATTCTCGATCCTCGCGTAAAGGGATCCGTGATCATTAATACATACGGCGAGATTCGGAACGTGGGCGCGCGAGCGCTGCTGGAGACCATCCTGCGCATCAACGGCGCTTCCATCGTCCAGGTTGGGGACATCTACCGCATTGTGCCGGTGGGGGATGCAAGCCGGCTCCCGATCGAGCCCCAGGTGGATTCCAAGCTGTTTCCGGACGATGAACGCATGATGTTGAACCTGGTTTTCCTGAAGTACGCCACCGTGGGAGAGCTGTTCAAACTGCTCCAGCCGTTCGTGGGCGAAGGCGGCACGATGACCAGCTACGAGCCCGCCAACCTACTGCTGATCATGGACAACAGCCGCAACATGCGGCGCACCATGGAGCTGGTCGGCCTGTTCGACAACGACACGCTGGCCAGCATGCGGGTCCGGCTGTTCGAGGTGCGCAACGGCCGGCCGTCCGACCTGGCGCGCGAGATGGACACGGTCATGAAGGCCGTGTCGCTCGGCGAGAAAGAGAGCGCCGTCAAGTTCCTGCCGATCGACCGCATCAATACCATCGTCGCCATCGCCCCCAATCCGGGGGTTTTCGACCAGGTGGGCGCATGGCTGGAAAAGCTGGACATCGCGCCGAAGGCGACCGCGGGCACTAAGAGCAACTATGTCTATCGTGTGAAATACGGATGCGCGTCGTCCCTCGCCTCCGCCATCATGCAGCTCTATGTCGGTTACGGCGGGGGGATGGGCATGGGTATGGGTATGGGCGATAACTGCAATTTGACCAGCTCTTCGCTGACCCCGGGGGGACTGACTGGCGGGGGCGGCGGCGGCGGTTACGGTGGCGGCGGCGGATACGGCGGTGGCGGATACGGCGGTGGTGGTTACGGCGGTGGCGGATACGGCGGCGGCTATGGCGGTGGCATGTACGGTGGTGGCTATGGCGGCGGCATGTACGGTGGCGGTTACGGCGGCGGAA
>DATNLV010000439.1:0-2672 GCA_035602665.1 Bryobacteraceae bacterium
CCAGGTACCTGTACCTGTAGAAGAAGTCCTCGGCGGAGCCCGGACGCTCGTTCTCGATGGTTTCGTCTGCCAGCTCAAAGCGCTGCCCCACTGTGGTGAAGCTGAGCGAGTGGCGGATCGCCATCGGCCCCGGCGAATAGGAGACAGTGACGTTAACCTCAGCTGGCTCCGCGACCGGGCTCCCTTTCCAGAGCCACTCAGAAACGCCGCCGCCGGCGCGGATGGGCGCTTGGAGGTCCCGCGGACAAGCCTGGAGCAGACTGATCGCCTCGATCAGATTCGACTTGCCCGAGCCGTTAGGCCCGATCAGAACGTTCAACCCCAGCAGCTCGGTCGCCTCCGTCTTCGGACCGAAGGAGAGGAGATTGGTGAGGCGGATTGTGCGAATGAGCCGCTTGTCGCCGAGCATGAGCAGCCTCCTCAGAATTGTCGCAAGAACCGCAGATCGCCGCCGTTGAGGTGGCGGATGTCGTCGATGGCGTAGCGCATCATGGCCAGGCGCGTCAGGCCCAGGCCGAAGGCGAAGCCGTTCCACTGCTCCGGGTCGATGCCGCTCAGGCGCAGTACGTTGGGATTCACCAGGCCGCAGGGCAGCAGCTCCACCCACCCGCCTTGCTTGCACACCGGGCAGCCGGTGCCGCCGCAGATCAGGCACTGGATGTCGAGTTCGAAACCGGGTTCGACGAAGGGGAAATAGCCGGGGCGTAGCCGCACCGTCACGTCGCGGTGGAAGATGTGGCTGAGCAGGGTCTTCATGAAGTAGAGCAGGTGCGCGACGGAGACCTCGCGGTCGATCATCATGCCTTCGAGCTGGTAGAAGGTGTGCTCGTGCGAGGCGTCCACTTCTTCGTTTCGGAAGGCGCGGCCGGGCGCGATCATGCGCAGCGGCGGGCCGAGGCGCTCCATGCCGCGGACCTGAACGGGCGAGGTGTGGGTGCGGAGCAGGTTACCGTCCTGGAGCCAGAAGGTGTCCTGCATGTCGCGCGCGGGGTGATCGGCCGGAATGTTCAGCGCGTCGAAGTTGCGGAACTCGGTTTCGACCTCGGGCCCGCCGAGGACGGCGAATCCCATGGATGTGAAGAGGTCCTCGATTTCCATCTGGACCTGGGTGACGGGGTGCAGGCTGCCGGGGCGCGGGCCGGGCGCGGGCAGCGTCAGATCGATCCACTCGGCGTCGAGGCGGGCTTCGAGGGCGCGGCGCTCGAACTCGGCGTTGCGGGCGTCGAACGCGCTCTCGATCGATTGCTTAGCTGAGTTGAGCAGTTTGCCGAGGCGCGCGCGGTCTTCGGGTTCGAGCTTGCCGAACTGCTTCGAGATCTGCGCGAGTGCGCCTTTGCGGCCGAGGACTTCGACGCGGACCTCCTCGAGCTGTTCGGGGGTGGCGGCGGTGGCGATGCGCTCCCGCGCGCGCGCCTCCAGTTCGGTCAGCACGGATTCGAGTGGCAGGTTAGGTTCCGGCATGGTGGCTGGGAACTTTTTAGTCTAGCGCACCGCTCCCTCGCGGTCGCGGCTCGGTAACGGCGCGGCTCGGTTACAGCTAATTCCCCAGGTGCGCGTAGGCGATGGCGTAGTTCAGGACCAGCGATGGGAAGATTCCCAGGACCAGGGTGACGGCGGCCGAGATCCAGAGCGCGGTCCTTGGGCCGGCGGGGAGCGGCGGCAGGCTCGCCGTGGCATCGCCGGGCTCCTTCATGTACATCACCACCAGCAGGCGCAGGTAGTAGAACGCCGCCACCGCGCTGGTGAGGAGGCCGATGACCGTGAGCCAGACCAGGTTGGCGTCGAGCGCCGCTTTGAAGATGTAGAACTTTCCGAAGAAGCCGCCGGTCAGGGGCACGCCGATCAGCGAGAGCAGGAAGATGGAGAACAACGCGGCCGTTCCCGGCTGGCGCCATCCGAGGCCGGCGAAATCTTCGATCTCGACGAACTGCTCTCCGGCGCGCGAGAAGTGGGCCACCACCGCGAAGGCTCCGGCATTCATGAAAACGTAGGCGGCCAAGTAGAACATCGCGGCCGCGGTGCCGGTGACGGAGTGCGAGGCGACGGCCACCATAACGTAGCCGGCGTGGGCGATGGAGCTGTAGCCGAGCATGCGCTTGACGTTGGTTTGCACCAGCGCGGCGAAGTTTCCGACCACCATGGTCAGCAGCGCGGAGGCGGCCACGATGCCTGTCCAGTTTGCGCCTACCGTGCTGAAGGCGGTCATGTAGACGCGGATGAGCACCGCGAAGGCGGCCGCTTTGGGACCGGCGGCGAGGAACGCGGAGACCGGCGCGGGCGCGCCCTGATAGACATCCGGCGCCCAGACCTGGAACGGCGCGGCGGAGACTTTGAAGGCGAGGCCGACGAACATCAGCGCTGCCGCGGCGCCCACCAGCATCGCGCTCGGCGCGCTGTGGGGATGGGCGAGCACGTTGCGGACTCCTTGCAGGCTGGTGGTCCCCGTGGCGCCGTAGATGAGGGCGATGCCGTACAGCAGAAACGCGGTCGCGAAGCTGCCCAGGAGGAAATACTTGGCCGCCGCTTCGTTGCCGAGCTTGGCGCGGCGCAGGTAACCGGCCAGCACGTAACTGGCGATAGACGAGATTTCCAGACCAATGAAGACCACGATCAGCTCGCCCGCGGCGGCCATGATGCATTGGCCGGCGACGGAGTAGAGCAGCAGGGCGTAG
>DATNLV010000459.1:0-3955 GCA_035602665.1 Bryobacteraceae bacterium
GTTGCCGACGGCGCGCACTTGAAATCCCTCAGAACTTGGAGCCGCTCTGCGTATCGCGGATCGATCCCCGAACTAAACTCGAGCACGAAGGAGCATCGGTCCGAGATTGAGAGCAATGGATGATCCGCCAGCCGTATGGGATCAACCGACTTCAAGCCGAATACCCGGCCGGTGGATTCGCTCCACGGGCGCGACCCGATCATAGCGAGTGGTCTTGGTCGCGCGCGTGACGGCGCGGCGCGTCTTTAGGCTCGCCGGTTTCCAGCGCCGGGCCGCGGTTCACGGCGGCGGCATCAGCTTGCGCACTGCGCCGAATCTGCAGCCAGGCCTCCCTGGCACGGCGGCGCCCCTCCTCTAGGCCCACCCGGGACGATGGCGAATCCATCGGTGCCATCACTACGGCGGGTTCGATTCCGCGGGCGACCGCAGGTTCATGCCGCGCCAGTACCCGCGCCCGATATTCCTCCCGGATTCGATCGGCCACCACGCTGCGTAGACCGCGCCGCTCCATCTGCACTGCGGCATAGGGAATATTGGGCCTTGGCTCGCGATCAATCCCCTGGGCCGCCAGGCTCCTGTGATCGATCTGCAAGTCCAGTCCCGCGGCCCGGAATGCCTCGTTCGTCAGTGCCGCCCACCGCTGCCTGACTGCTACCAGTTCGGCGCGACTGGATGGAAGGCTATGCTGAATGCGCCTGGTGCCGCTCCACTCCGGTTGCGCCTTGGGTCCCAGTCCGCTTGCCGTGATCTCACGCGTGGTCGTGAGCAGGTGGGCGTGAAAGTTTCTTGGGTCTCCCGCGGGGCGCGGATCATGCACCGTCAGGTCAACCACGACTCGGTACCGGTCCGAGAGTTCACGCGCAAAGCTCCTGGCCAGCTCCAGGCGTTGCTTACCCGACAGTTCTACCGGCAGCGCGACCTCGTACTCGCGCGCTACACGGGCATTGCGCTGCCTCTCGGCCGCCTCGGCGGCATTCCACAGCGACGCGCGATCACTGACCCACGCCGGAACCGACGCCTCGAGCCCGGATGGAATGACGATCTCCGCGTGACTGACGTCATTTCGGTCCTGATAGTCGTGCAGCTGACCAGTACGCTCGTCACACAGTCGCTCACCGGCGCGATACGCGGCGGCTCCTGGTGCGCCCCGACCAGAGGCACGGGAGACCGATTTCATGTGCATATGAAAGAAAGCCATGCCGGCCTACCGGGGCACCTTCACCCGCTGCCACGCCGGCGACGACGCGAGTTTCAGGTATCCGCGAAGATCCGGAAGCTGTTCCAGTTCCGATGGCAGCACTGCGTATTCGGTGGCCACCTGCTCCGAGAGCTGCGTGGAGCGTCGGCCGCTCCCCAGCGACCAGGGAATTCCCTGGTCGAGCCCGCGTGTCCGGTACACCCGTCGTACCTCCCGCTCCCCGATCAGGCGGGAGGCGAATTGGGAGGTACCGCCGTTTTCGCTGCCGGAACATCGAAGTACGAGGGTATTGCCGCAATTTTCGACAATGGTCTGTGCATCCCCGGCGCCGTAGGTACTCGAGACCTGCGCAATGGATTGAAAGCCCAGAACGCAGCGCCCGCCGAACTTCCGGAGTCTCGCCAGAGCATCCCTCAGGCCGTCGATCGCGCCAAGTGCGTCGAGCTCATCGACCACGAACCACAATCGCTGATCACGGCCGGCCGGCTGGCTCATCGCTTCGACAATGGCCAGGCGCAGCCATGTCGCGATGATCGAGCGCAGCGCCGGAATCTGGCCGGCCTGATACGGGATGAACAGTACGCCACGTCCGGTCCGCACCCATTCTCTGACAGAAAAGGATGCCGCACATTGATCCTGGATGTACGGCAGCGCGGCAATCGCCGAACTCATCACAGAACGGATGGAGCTGAACATTCGGGCATTTTCCGGCTCCAGAAACGGCTGCGCCGGGGTTCCGCTCACCAGCACCCGAAGCTCCTCGCTCGTGGCCATGGTGAGCAGGCGCCAGAGTTCCTCCACCGTATCGGTCCCCAACTGCACGCATCGGCGCAGGATCGCGGCCAGCAGCGTGCGCGCATAGCCGCGCCACTCCACCGTGGCGGGATCCTCGCACTGCGGAACGAGAGCGTTCGCCAGCTGTTCGATGTCGAAGGTATCGCGTATCTCCGCGAACGGATCCCAGCGTCGCGATCCGCTGATGAAGGGATTGAGCGCGATGTCTCCACGTCCTTCCTGAAAGCATTGCGCAAGATAGCCGCCCTCTGGGTCACTCACGACCGCGCGATCGCCACGCCTCAATGCGGCATCCAGCAGTTGCCCGATGGCCGTGGACTTCCCGGTACCGGTGGTCCCAATCAATTTCGTGTGCTTGGTCTCATCCAGTGACGCGAGCGGAACGCCTGCCAGCGTCAATCGGGTCGGACCGGATCGCCTCCGGAAACGGCCGAATCTCCCCCATGGGGACTGCCGTCGGACGACGGTGCCGCGCCGGTGGGTTTCGCGTGGCCCGGTACCAAGCCACAACTTCAGGCATACCGGGACCATGAATACCAATACCAGCGGCCAATGTCCCCACCAAGCCTGGACCCCGCTCCCGGGGCTCATCTGGATTGGCCACCCAAACCGATTCCCTGCAACCGCGCATCGGATTGCCGCGCCTCGGCGGACGCACTGCGGGTTTCGCCCGGCGTCATGGCAACCCGCAGCCAGTGTGCCCTCGAGGCGCATTTCAGATAGCCAGCCAGATCAGGTAGTTGCTCGATCTCTGAATCCATTACCGCGGGTTCGATTCGCAACTGCTCACTCCTCGTGATCGATGGCAGCAGCACCCCTGGACGGCGGCTCTTCGATTCGGTGATTCGGATCACTTCCCGCTGTCCTATCAGGGTTGAGGCGAATCTGGCCGTACCGCCCCCTTCGCTCGCGGAACACCGGAGGATGAGCGTGTTGCCACAGTTCTCCACGATCGTGTGTGCCTCGCTGGCACCATACGTGCCGGCAACTTGTGCAATGGACTGGAACCCGAGGACACAACGCCCGCCGAACTTGCGCAGGCGCGCCGAGGCATCCTTCAGACCATCGATTGGTCCCAGTGCATCGAGTTCGTCGATGACGAACCACAGCCGCTGGTCACCCTCCGGACGATCCATCGCTTCGAATATCGCGATCCGCATCCATGCCGAGATCATGGAGCGCAGCGCGGCGATCTGCCCGGCGCTGTAGGGTATGAACAGCACGCCGCCCTTCCCTTCGGATCCCCGCCTGATCCATTGACGGATCGAGAACTCGCTCGCGCGCTGCGCGGACACGTGCTCGAGCGCACTCACCGCGGAGCTCGCCACCGAGCGGATGGAGTCGAACATTCGGCCGTTCTGCTCATCGAGGAACGGTTGCGCGGGAGTACCGCCGGTGAGCGTGCGCAGCTCCCCCGCGTCTGCGATTACGAGCAGACGATAGAGCTCCCCGACGTCGCGGACGCCGCTTGCATGAGCCTGCCTGGTCACCGCGGTAAAGAACGTCCGGGCGTAGGCACGCCAGCTTCGATCCGTACCCTCGTGGTCCGGAAGCAGCGAACGCGCGATCTGCTCGACGTCGTACGGCCGCTCGATCTCCCCGAACAGGTCCCATCGAACCGCCCGCTCGTCGAATGGATTGAGAATCACGTCACCGCGACCGGGATCGTAGAACCGACGCAGGTAGCCCCCGTCGGGGTCGGCGATGACCGCTCGGTCGCCGCGTCGCAGCGCGCCCTCGAGCAGTTCCGAAATCGCGGTGCTCTTCCCGGTTCCGGTCGTGCCAATGATCTTGAAGTGCTTGCCCTCATCGGCACTGGAAAGGCTGACTCCCGCCAGTCGCACCGAACCAACGGAGTGCTGCCGGTCCAGTAGCGCCCGGTCGTTGCGCCTGAGTCGTGATCGATCCGGGCTCACCGCATCGATCAGCACCGCTCCCCGCTGATGGCGATTGTCTTGCGGC
>DATNLV010000483.1:0-7689 GCA_035602665.1 Bryobacteraceae bacterium
CGAAGCCGATGGTCAGCGCCTCGGGATCGAGCACCTCGGACGCACGCCGTAGTTCGCTTCCGGCGGCTTTGCGGTTGCGGGCGCACTCCACCTGGCGCTCGCGGACGAAGGCGAGCAGACGCCGCTTGCGGCGCCGGTGGGCCTCCCAGATCTCCTGGTCGGGGATGTCCTCGACCTGCTCCCAGGTCTTGGGGTCGGTGAGGCGCTCGCGCCAGTCGGGCTGGAGGTACTGGTCATAGAGCATGGCCAGATCGCTCGAGAGCCAGCTCAGAAGGTGCACGCCGTTGGTGATCGAAGTAATGGGGACTTCCCAGGCGGGCAGCTGCGGCCACAGGTCCTGGAACATCTCCTGCGAGACTTCGCGGTGAAGCCGGCTCACGGCGTTCCGGAAGCAGGAGGTCTTGATGGCCAGAATCGCCATGGAGAACCGCTCGTTGTTGTCCTGCGGATTGCGGCGGCCGAGGGCCATGAGCTGGTCGAACTCGATGCCGACCTCGCGGCAATACTCGTGGAAGTACTCCCACATCAGGCCCGGCTCGAAAATGTCAATGCCGGCCGGCACCGAGGTATGGGTGGTGAAGACGTTGTTGTTGCGGGAGGCCTCGAGCGCCTCGTCGAACCGCATGCCGTTTTCTTTCACCAGGACGCGGATGC
Source organism: Bryobacteraceae bacterium (assembly GCA_035602665.1). Taxonomy (GTDB): domain Bacteria; phylum Acidobacteriota; class Terriglobia; order Bryobacterales; family Bryobacteraceae; genus DASWZN01. Next base: position 655 of record DATNLV010000483.1, read on the forward strand.
GCTCCAGGGCGAGAAAAGCCGAGTGCCCCTCGTTCATGTGAAAGACGGTGGGCTCGAGGCCCAGGGCCTTCAGCGTGCGCAGGCCGCCCACTCCCAGCACCATCTCCTGACGCACGCGGGTGAGGCTGTCGCCGCCGTAAAGGGCGTCGGTGATGCCGCGGATTTCGGCCCGGTCGTTTTCGGGGATGTTGGTATCGAGCAGATAGAGCTTCACCCGGCCAACTTCGAGCAGCCAGACCTTGATGCGCACGGGGCCGCCGGGGAGTTGCACCTCGACCTTCAGCTCGACGCCCTGGTCGTCGCGGACGGGCTGGACGGACAGCGTGTAAAAGTCGTTGAGGACGAAGCGTTCCTGCTGCCAGCCATCGGGGTTGAGGTACTGCTGGAAATAGCCGGTCTGATAGAGGAGGCCGACCGCGACGAGCGGCACCTCGGAATCGCTGGCGGACTTCAGGAAGTCGCCCGAGAGGACGCCCAGGCCGCCCGAGTAGATGGGCAGGGCCTCGACGATGCCGTACTCCATGGAGAAGTAGCCGATCAGGGTCTTCTGGTCCGGGCCGCTGGAAGCGGTTTCCGCCCGATGCATGTAAGCGTCATATCGCTCACATGCGCGGCGGTACAGAGCGAGATAGCGCGGGTCGGCGGCAAGGCGCTCGAGCGTCGCCTGGGGCACGCGGCCGAGTACCGAGACAGGATTATGGCCAGAGGCCTGCCACAGGGCTGGATCCATGCGGCGGAACAGGTTACGGATGGTAGACTCCCAGCTCCACAGGACGTTGTAGGCGAGCTGGGAAACCCGCGCCAGCGGGGCCGGCAGAGCGGGCCGCACAAGAAACTCCCTAAGTGGTTGAATCTGAAAAGCCATGGAAATAGGAGTGGTCATTCATAAGATAGCAGAGTTCGGTGCCCGACGCTCAGCCAATGCCTGGCGGCCCAGCCTCGCGGCGGCATTGACGACTGCGGTAGGATGGTTCTCTTGCGGGATTCGCACCCGGCAGTCCGATGGCCCCTGGATTGCAGTACATAACGTGACAGAGGAGATTCCAACCTAATGGCGTACGTAATTACCGATACCTGTACCAAAGATGAGCTTTGCGTTGAAGCATGCCCGGTGGACTGCATCCACCCCAAGAAGGATGAGGCCAGCTTCGACGAGATGAAGCACCTGATGATCGATCCGGAGGCCTGCATTGACTGCGGTGCCTGCGTCCCGGTCTGCCCGACCAATTCCGTCTACGCGCTCGACGAGCTGCCGGCCGACCTGCAGGCATTCGCCGGCGCCAACGCCGGTTACTACGGGCATTAGGCTTCGGCTAGAGCCAGGCATCGAACTGCGACGGAGTCCGCTCCCTAGGGGGCGGACTTCGGCAGTGCGAGTCCATGGGCAGCCAGGATTCGCTGTCCGTCCTCGCTCCCCAGAAGATCCAGGAACCGCCGGGCCGCGGCTTCATCCGGCCTGCCCGCCACCACGGCTCCCGCCTGACGTATGGGCGAGTGGCCGCTATCGGGCAGCAGGATTCCCCCGCGCTCGAATACCAGCGACCAGGCGGTGATCACCGCGTCGGCGTTCCCGCTCTCGGCGAATTGGAGCGCCTGCCGCACGTTCTCGCCGTACACCACCTTGCCCTCGACCGCGCTCCAGAGCCCCGCGCTTTCCAGAAGCTGGCGCGCCGCCGCGCCATAGGGTGCGGTGGCGGGATTCGCGATCGCCAGGTGGACCACCCGGCGGTCCCGTAGCTGTTCGAGTCGCTTGACGGCCCCATCCCGCGACCACAGCCCCAGCCGGCCGTAGGCGTAGATGCGCACGGAGTCCGGCTGGAGGCGCCCGCTCTTCGCCAGATCGGTGACAAACCGTTCATTCGCCGAGAGAAACACGTCGTAAGGCGCGCCTTGCTCGATCTGCCTTGCGAGCATTCCACTGGCGCCCAGGACGAACTTCGCCTTTCGCCCTGTGATTCTCTGAAATATCTCAGTCACAGGCTGCTCGATCCCGGCGAGATCGGCGGCGGCGGCTATGAGCAAGTCGTTGTTTTTCTGAGGGGTTTGGGCGGGCGCGCTTAATGTGAAAAGCAGCAAAAAGACGGCCGCACAACTTGACAACGAGACACTCAAGTTGCATAATGGGACAGTGCTAAGGAGGGCGGCTGAGCCGTTCTTCGGGCCTGAAATCATTCTGTTCTTATTCTAGGAGGCTGGGAGCGAAATGAGCAAGATCATCGGAATCGACCTGGGGACGACGTTCTCGTGCGTGGCCGTAATGGAAGGTGGCCAGCCGGTCGTCATTCCTAACCAGGAAGGCACCCGGACGACTCCGTCCGTGGTCGCTTTCACCAAAAGCGGGGAAAGGTTCGTCGGCCAGATTGCCCGCCGGCAGGCGATCACCAACCCCGAGAACACCATTTATTCCATTAAGCGGTTCATGGGGCGCCGCTACGAGGAAGTCTCGGACGAGATGAAGCTGGTGCCGTACCACGTGGTGCGCGGCGACAACAGCGACGCCCGCGTGGAGATCATGGGCAAGAAGTATTCTCCTCCCGAGATCTCGGCCATGATCCTGACCAAGTTGAAGGAAGCGGCCGAAGCCTACCTGGGCCAGAAGGTTACCGACGCGGTCATCACCGTGCCGGCGTACTTCAACGACGCCCAGCGGCAGGCCACCAAGGACGCCGGCAAGATCGCGGGCCTGGAAGTGAAGCGCATCATCAACGAGCCGACGGCGGCGGCGCTGGCTTACGGCCTGGACAAGAAGAAGAACGAGACCATCGCGGTTTACGATTTCGGCGGCGGTACATTCGATATTTCGGTCCTCGAAGTGGGCGAGGGTGTCGTCGAAGTGAAGTCCACCAACGGCGACACACACCTGGGCGGCGACAACATCGACCAGCGCATCATGGACTGGATTATCGACGAGTTCCGCAAAGAGAACGGCATCGATCTCTCCAAGGACCAGACCGCGCTGCAGCGCCTGAAGGAAGCCGCCGAGAAGGCCAAGATCGAGCTTTCGAACGTTCTCGAGACCGAGATCAACCTGCCCTTCGTCACGGCCGATGCCACCGGTCCCAAGCACCTCCTCATCAAGCTGACCCGCGCGCGCTTCGTGCAGATGATTCAGGACATTCTCAACCGCACGCTGGAACCGCTGAAGCGGGCCCTTTCCGATGCCAGCGTCAACCCGTCGCAGATCGACGAGGTGGTTCTGGTCGGCGGTTCGACCCGCATCCCGCGCGTTCAGGAGATGGTCCGCGAGTACTTCGGCAAGGAGCCGCACAAGGGCGTGAACCCGGACGAAGTCGTGGCGATTGGCGCCGCGGTCCAGGGCGGCGTACTGGGCGGCGAAGTGAAGGACGTGCTGTTGCTCGACGTCACGCCGCTGTCGCTGGGCATCGAGACGCTGGGCGGCGTGTTCACCAAGCTGATTGACCGCAACACGACCATTCCGACGCGCAAGAGCGAAACCTTTTCGACGGCATCGGACAACCAGACCTCGGTCGAGATCAAAGTTTTCCAGGGCGAGCGCGCCATGGCCGGGGACAACCGGCTGCTGGGCGTGTTCCAGCTATCGAGCATTCCGCCGGCTCCGCGCGGCGTGCCGCAGGTCGAAGTGACGTTCGATATTGATGCCAACGGCATCCTGAACGTCACCGCCAAGGACCGCGCGACCAACAACGAGCAGAAGATCACCATCACCTCCTCCTCCGGCCTGAGCAAGGACGAAGTGGACAAGATGGCGAAGGACGCCGAATCGCACGGCTCCGAGGATCGCCAGCGGAAGGAAGAGATCGACGCCCGCAACCGGGCCGACGCCATGCTCTACAACGTCGAGAAGATGCTTCGCGACCACCGCGCGAAGATCAGCGATGCCGATGCGAAGGACATCGAGCGCGCTCTCGAAGACACCAAGGCGGCGATGAAGGAAGGCGGCGTCGAGCGCATCAACTCGTCGCGCGAGAAACTGGAGAGCGCCAGCCATCGCCTGGCCGAGGCGATGTACAAAGCGGCCTCGCAGCCCGGGGCGGCCGGACCGCAGGGCGCCGCTCCCGGCCCCGACGGCCCGGAGCAGAAGCCGAAAGACAACGTAGTCGACGCCGAGTTCGTGGACGTAGACGAGAAGAAGGAAAAATAGCTTTCAGCTGTCAGCTGTCAGCCCAAAACGGGTCGATGGCCGATGGCCGATGGCAAAAGATGTCAGAGGACGTGAGTTATCGGCGGTCAGCCGCCAGCGTTTCGGCCCGTTCCGGAGCTGACCGCTGAAAGCTGACCGCTGACAGCTCAGTTATGTCAACCAGCACCCAGGACTACTACGGGGCACTCGGCGTCAGCCGGGGCGCCACCAAGGACGAGCTCCGCAAGGCGTACCGGAAGCTCGCGCGCAAGCACCATCCCGATCTCAATCCGGGCGATAAGGCGGCTGAAGAACGCTTCAAGAAGGTGCAGGAAGCCTATGACGTCCTGAGCGACCCCAAGAAGCGCCAGATGTACGACCAGGTCGGGTACTATTCGGAGCACGGGCCTCAGCCCGGTCCGAGCGCGCCGCCACCGGGCCCGGGAATGGACTTCAACGGGTTCGACTTTTCCGATTATGCTGCCGGCGGCCAGGCAGGCGCGGGGGCAGGGGACGCGGCCGGCGGATTCTCCGGTCAGTTCCGCGACCTCTTCGGACAATTCTTTGGTGGCCGCGGGGGCCGCGCGGAAGAGCGTCCGGCTCCGGAGCCCGGCTCGGACCTCGAGTACGGGCTGAATATCGATTTCTGGCAGGCCATCAAAGGCACACAGGTGACGGTCAACGTCAGCCATCAGGAAGTTTGCACAACCTGCGGCGGGACCGGTAGCGCCGCCACCGGCGAAGTGACCTGCCCGCAGTGCCAGGGACGGGGCACGGTGACCCAGATGGCCGGCGCCATGCGTTTCAACATCAGCTGCCCGCGCTGCGGCGGCTCGGGAAAGCTGCGCAACGTCTGCCCCACGTGTCATGGAGACGGCCGGTTGCCGGCCAACGAGACGGTCGAGGTCCGCATCCCTCCGGGTGTGCAGACCGGGACCCGGCTGCGTGTAGCGGGCAAGGGCAACGCAGGAACAGGCGGCGCGCCTCCGGGCGACCTCTACATCACGGTGCGCGTCGAGCCACATGCATTCTTCCACCGCGAGGGAGACGACATCGAGATCCAGGTCCCGGTCACGGTCACCGAGGCCGGCTTGGGGGCCAAGATCGAAGTGCCCACCATCGACGGCCGGACGCTGTTGAAGGTTCCGCCCGGCACCTCCAGCGGCCAGAAGTTCCGCATGCGCGAGAGAGGCGTGCTGAATTCGCGGAAGAACGTGCGCGGGGACCAGATCGTCGAGGTCACGGTGCAGCCGCCCAAAGTCCGCGACGAGCGCACGAAGGAGATTCTGCGGGAGCTGGCGAAGCTGAACCCCGAGGATCCGCGCGAGAACATCTGGAGCCAGGTCTGATTTATGGCCAAGAGCAAGGGCAAAGCCGCGTACATGATCTCGGCCATCGCCGAGCAGTACCAGATCCACCCGCAGACCCTGCGGCTCTACGAGCGCGAAGGTCTGCTGAAGCCCTCGCGCAGCGAAGGCAACACCCGCCTCTACACCCAGGAGGACATCGAACGCCTGGAAGTGATTCTCAAGCTGACGCGGGATTTCGGGGTGAACCTGGCGGGAGTGGAGATCATCCTGAACATGCGCGAGAGGATGGCGGCCATCGAGGGCCAGATCGAGCAATTCGTCTCCACGCTGAACGAGCAGCTTGCGACGCGCATGCCGCCGCCCGGCCGCGAGAGAATGAAGTCGCTGATCCCGGTGATCGACGTCGCGCCCGTGCCCACGAAGCCGTCCCGCAAGTAGGGCAAGAGATTATTAGCCGGTAGAGTAGGACAGTGAGCGGCCGGCCCCAGGCCGTGGCGCACTGTCCCCTCGTCGAACCGGACGTGCGGATTTCCCGCATCCGGCTCTCCTGAAAACCTTGGTCAGTGGCTCTCGCATGGTGTGTGGTCCAGGAACTTCAGGCCCAGCCGTTGGAGATGTTCGTAATAGGACATCCCTTCCGGCAGCTTGTACGGGCGCTGGCTGCGATGATGCTTCAAGTGGTTCGCCAGCCGATAGCCGAGATGCCAGTTGATCGCCCGGTACGCCTGCCTCGGGTAACCTCGGGAAAAGTAGTTCGCCCAGCCTCTCAGTTGCCGATTCAGCCTCGCGATCAGTCTCGGAATCGGCGTGCAACCCTGACTCCGATCCGTCAGTTCGTTGATCCGATCCCGCTCCCTCTGCAAGGCCTTCTTCGACGGCCCCACGTGCAGATATCGCCGCTGGCGACCGTATTCATCGCGATGCCAGCGAAACGTGTAGCCCAGAAAGTCCAGACTCGCTTTCTCTTCCCGCAGATCCACCACGCGCGTCTTGTCCCGGTTGATCTCCAGCCCCAGCCACTTCTCGATCTTCTCTTCGATCCAGCCCTTGAGCCTCGGCGTTTGGTAGCGCGCCAGCACCACAAAATCGTCGGCATAGCGCACCAACCTGGCGTTGGCCCAACGGGCCGGTCCATCGGCTCGATAAAACAGCTTGTCGAACCAATGCAGGTACACGTTCGCCAGCAGCGGGGAAATGACCCCGCCCTGCGGCGTCCCCTTCCGCGAGCGGCTCCACTTGTCCGGCCCACCACCCCCGCCGCCCGGTTCCACGACTGGGGTCTCCAGCCACATCCGGATCAGCTTCAGCACGCTCCGGTCCACCACTCGCATCCGCAGACAAGCCATCAGCTTGTCCTGCGGAATCGAATCGAAGTAGCCCTTCAAGTCCGCGTCGTACACCGCCTGATAGCCCCCTTTCAGATGAGCCCGGATCTCCTCCAGCGCTTGATGTGCCGAGCGGTCGGGACCGAACCCATAGGAGCAATGAACTAAACCGCTTCGCGGTATCCGTCTTTGCCTGAGGCCCGGCATGGCGGGCGGCTCCTGAGAAACACTGGATGAGGTTTATTCCCATAGACCCATCCCATTTCCCAGGAGCAACCCATGACGCCTCTTCGGCAAC
>DATNLV010000490.1:0-4009 GCA_035602665.1 Bryobacteraceae bacterium
GGCAGAGTTCGGACTGCCACCCGGCCGTGAACTCCTGTACAAGAGTCGCGGAGACGTTGGTGGAGCCGTACTCGATTGTGCCGGCCAGGCCAGGCGCCCGGACTCTTGCGGCCCTCCGGAGCCACTTGCTTCGAGCCGCGACGATCCCGCCCAACCCGGCGAGTACTGCGAAGATCACCCGGCCCCATGCCGTGTCCAGGAGGCACACCAAGCCGCCGAGAACCAAAAGGGCGACAAGGAGACTGAGCCGCTTAGGACTGAGCGGACCCGGCGCGGTCCAGAGCACCGCTAGCCACACAAAGCCTGCATTCGCGATAACGATCTTGGCCACGGGGCTGTGTCCCCAGAGAGCCAGACTCCAAACCAGCACGATCCCCATGCCGAGGGAGAGCCACAAGCGCAGGCGTATGCCGTCCACGGCCCACCAGTATAGTTCGCCGCCGCTATACTTGTTGAGTGCCGATCGCGCCGCGACGGGTTGCGGCCGCAGCCGCTCTCGCCGTCGCCTGCTACCTCCTGTTCTTCTCGAACCTCACCGGCGTCGGAATGCTCGGCCCGGATGAGCCGCGCTACGCCGCCATCGGCCGCGAAATGGCGCGCTCGGGAGATTGGGTCACGCCCCGCCTAGTGGGCCAGCCCTGGTTCGAGAAGCCGCCGCTGCTTTACTGGATGACGGCCGCCGCCTTCCGCGCCGGAGTGAGCGAAGACCTCGCCCCCCGCCTCGGAGTCGCGCTGCTCGCGCTGGGCTTTCTCTTCTTCTACTGGCGGACGCTGCGCCGCGAGTTCGGCGAAACTCCGGCGTTCTTCTCCACCGCGATTCTCGCCACCTGCGCCGCCTGGCTCGGATACAGCCACGTCGGCGTGACGGACCTCCCCGTCAGCGCCGCATTCTCCGCCGCGATGCTGCTCTCGCTCGGCTGGGTCGAGCGCGGAGAAAGGCGTGGCCTGATTCCCGCCGCCGTCCTGCTTGGCGTAGCCGTGCTGGCAAAGGGCCTGCTTCCCCTGGCGCTGGCGCTGCCTCTTCTGTGGATGGGCCGCTCGCGCCTCCGCGACCTGCTGCGCCCCGCGCCCATCGCGGCGTTCCTGGTGGTGGCCGTGCCCTGGTACGCCCTCATCACAGCGCGCTACGGCAGCCACTTCATCGATGAGTTCTTCTGGAAGCAGCACCTGGGACGGTTCACCGGCGGCGCTGTTTCGCACCCGCAGCCCTTCTGGTTCTACGGACCCATTCTGGTGGCGGCGCTCTTCCCCTGGTCTCCGCTGCTGGCGTTACTCTTCAGAAAGAGCCTCTACAAAGACCGCCGGCGCCTGCTGCTCCTGCTGTGGCTGGTCTTCGGGTTGGTCTTCCTCTCGGCCTCCGCCAACAAGCTTCCGGGATACCTGGTGCCGCTCGTCCCCGCGGCCGCCGCCCTGGCCGGCCTGGCCCTCGCCGAGTCCTCCTGGGCACCCCAGATCCTGGCCGCCTGCGCGCTCCTGCTGGGCCTGGTCCCGACCATCGCCGCGGGCCTGCCCGACGCGCTCGCCAGAGGCGCCACGCACGCCTGGACCGGGATCGTAGGATGGGGAGCCGCTGCCGCCATCGTGCTGGCCGCGGCTGTCTGGCTGATGGCCCGCGCCGGGCGCCGCAAGCTCGCCATCGGCACGCTCGTAGTCGCCACCATCCTAGGGGTCGTCTGGATCGAGAGGCAGGCGTTCCCGGTCCTCGACCGCACCGTCTCCGCCCGCGCCACCTGGCGCCTGATCGAGGCTCGCCGGAGCGAGGTCTGCGTCGAAGACGTCAACCGCGCGTGGCTCTACGGTCTGAATTACTACGCGATCACCCCCCTCCCCGACTGTCGGGTCACCCCCCGTCCGATCATAGTGGGGCAGGCGTCCACGCCTGCAGCAGGTCTCCAGACCCGCCAGCCGTTGTAGGATGGTATCCGTGCGTCTAACCCGTCGTCAACTACTCCTGAGCACCGCCGCCGCCTTCCCGCTTCTTGGTGCCGAAAAGACCCCTCGCCGTCCGAGCGTCCTGCTGATTCTGGTGGATGGCTTGGGCGCCCACATGCTCGGTTGCTACGGCAACCGTGAGATCAAAACGCCCAACATCGACGTCCTCAGCCGCAGCGGAGCCCGCTTCGTGCGCGCTTTTGTCTCGAGTCCCGTGGCCGCGCCCAGCCGCGCCACCCTGCTCTCCGGGCGCACGCCCCACCAGCTCGGTATCCACGCGGACGGCCCCATCGCGTTCGGGAACCAGCCGCTCCTCTCCGACACACTGGCTTCCGCGGGCTATGAGTGCGGCTATTGCGGCATGTGGGAGTCCGAGGAAAGCTCCCAGCACGGAATTAAGTTCTGGGAAAAAACCCCTGAGGCGGACGCCGTCAGCGCCAAGGCGCTCGAGTTCCTGGACTCCCGCAAGCCCGGGCAGCCGTTCTTCCTCACGGCGAGCTATCAGCTCCCGGCCACGGTTGCGCCAAAGTATACCGACATGTACCGCGGCGTCAGCTTCGACTCCATCGGCTGGGAGCCCGCGGCCTCCAACGCCACCGCGAGCAAGGCCCTGCTCAAGGACATGGTGGGCGCCATTCGCGGCGCGGCGGCCTCCGTCACCGCCCTCGACGACGAAGTCCAGCGCCTGGTCAAGAAACTGGATCAGCGCGGGCTGCGCGACGACACCCTGATCGTTTTCACCGCCACCTGCGGCTCCATGCTCGGCCGGCATGGACTGTGGGGCGACGGGCGCGCCTCCGATCCGCCCACCATGTTCGACGAGGTGGTTCACGTCCCGGCCATCTGGCAGTGGGGACGCAGCATCCCGCCCGAATCCGTGCGGCCCGAACTGGTCCGTTCGTTCGACCTCGTTCCCGCCATCTGCGAAATGACCGGCAGCCCGGCGCCCGCCGCCGCCTCGAACCTGCCCGGCCGGAGCTACCTCCCCGCTATCGTCAATGAGCCGTTCCCGAAGAGGCGTCCGTGGACAGGCCTGGCCTTCGGCGAATTCGGTACCGTACGTATGGTACGCGACCGTACCTACAAACTGGTACTGCGCGAAGCCGGGCCGAACGAGCTGTACGACGTGCTTCACGACGCCGGAGAGAAGGTCAACCAGTACGCCGGCGCGCAGTTTATGAACGTTCGCGACGCTCTGACCCAGGCCCTCGACGGCTGGTCGAAACAGTTCTGAGCCGCTCGCCCGGCGGCCACTTCCGCCTTCCAAAGATTTTCGTAGCAAGAAGCTGGACTCGATGCTATGATTCTCGACGACGCTAGTGTGCCCTCCGGTCCGTTCCGGAGGATCTGGCTCTTGGAGGACCGTATGTATTCGAGACGTGATCTGGCGAAGATCGCTCTTGGGGCGTTCTCGGCGGGGCGCCTGCTGGGAAAACCGAGTTCCACCATTCGCGGCGTGACCCTTGGTGTCCACACCCGCAGCTTTCGCGACAGCACTCTGGAGGATGCCCTGGCCGCGATTGCCAAGGTGGGCATCGGCACTTGCGAGTTGTGGGAAGGCCACGTAGCGCCCCCCAGGTTGAGCCGCAAGGGGCTCCGCGAGTGGAGGGAAACCATTGCCATCGAGCAGTTCCAATTGGTGGCCTCGAGCGCCAGCAAGGTGGGCGTCAAGATCCATGCCTACAACTACGAATTCGCCGAGGACTTCAGCGATCTCGAAACCCAGCGCGGCTTCGAGATGGCCAAAGCGCTCGGAGCCGGTGTCGTCACCGCCTCCCCGCCGCCGGCCATGATAAGGGCTTTAAACGCCGCCGCGGGCAAGACCGGCCTGCTCGTCGGACTGCGTAACGGCGATGGCAAACAGCCCGGAGACCTGTCGAATGCCGATGAACTGCTCGCGACCATCAGGGGCAACTCCAACACCGGGATCTGTCTGGACGCACTCGCCTTCGCCGCCGCGGGCAACGATGTGGCGAAGTTCCTCGTCAGCCACCTCGACCGGACCCTTGCGGTGGGCCTCCGGGACCACGGAGAAAGGGTCGCGTTCGGGCAGAACAACGCCCTGGCCGCCGCGGTG
>DATNLV010000514.1:0-3746 GCA_035602665.1 Bryobacteraceae bacterium
CGGCTCCCCGGTGGTTTTCCTCGAACCGGAAAGCACGTTCTCGAGCACCGTGATCGAGCTGACGCAGCGCTTGTTCGAACAGCCTTCCCTGCGCGCCGTGCGCCCCCCCAGCACCGAACCGCGAGCGTGAGCGAGCGGACATCCGGATGCCCTTGCATTCGTCATGTTCATATGCGAACCTGAATTCAGGTTCATATATGAGACGACTATTCTGGGTTGGTTTGGCGGGCTGGGCGGTCGCGACGATCGCGTTGCGTTGGGGTGGCCAGCATTTGCTGCGTCCCGAGGATTGGCGGGGGACGCTGTTTCTGTTCGCGGTGAGCTTCCCGCTGATGGCGCTCCTGGTGCGCAGGTTGTGCAGCAGACTCGGGCTGCGCCAGGAGCAGTGGCTGAGCGGCGCGGTGGCGATCCTGCTGCCAACCCTGCTCCTGGACCCGTTTTCGAGCGCATTCTTCCCGGTCCTGTTCCCGAACATGGCGCCGGGAGTGGCGGGCGTTTTCGGCGGGTGGATGCTGTGGTGTTGCGCGGGCGGCCTCTTGGGGGCGGCCCTGGGCCGGCCGAAGGCAACGTGAAGACGCGCCCGAGTCTCCTCGCGGGCGAGGATCTTCCGGCAGCCCCGCGCCAGGCCCGCAGTCTGCGGAAGCGAGCGCGGTTGAAGGCGGCCGGTCTCGCCGTGCTCGGCAAGAAGGGCTACGAGGCTACATCGATTCACGAGATCGCCGCGCGCGCAGGGCTCGCGGTCGGGGGATTCTATCAGCACTTCCGCTCGAAGCGGCAGTTGCTTGTGGCGCTGATGGACGAGCTCCTCGAAGGACTGAGCCAGGTGAACCTTCAGCCGAAAGCCTTCGCGAATGTCGAAACGGGCCTGCGCGAGTTGCTGTCAGCCGCGTTCTCGAGGGATCTGAAGTACCTCGGCGCATACCGCGCGTGGCAGGAGGCCATCCTCAGCGATGCCGGCCTGGCGCGCAAGGACCGTCAGATTCACGCCTGGACCGCGAACCGGGTCTTACGGGTATTTGAGTACCTGCAGCAACTGCCGGGTGCGCGGCCAGGCGCGGACGTGCGGGCGCTGGCGAACGTGATGGACAGCTTCTTCTGGAGTCTGCTGGCGCAAGCGGTGCGGATGCCCAAGGTGGAGCTGGACCGGTGGATCGACACCTCCGCTCACCTGATTTTTCACGCCTTGTTTCTGGACCCCGCGGCGCCGCGGCGGACGAAATCGCGTCAGCGCACCATGCCAAGCATGCCGGCGCGGTAGAGGCGATCGTCAATGTGGTTGAGATGGTGCCGCACGGCGGAAGAAAGAAGCGGGCGGTGGGGGATGGCGAAGAGGTAATCGGAGATGGCCCACAGATCCTCTTCGGCGGTCATCCAGCCGATCCCATCGAAGCGGCGCAGGTTCACGGGGCGGGAGTACGCGCGCAAGGTCTTCTCGCCGGCCAGGTTGTAGTAGTCCTCGAAGTAGGAGATGGCCAGCTCGCGCAGCGTGCGATAGACGGGTTCGCGGAAGCGCAATCCGGAGTAATTCGATTTGGCGATGGCGCCCCAGTGGCCACGCTGGCGGAAGATGGCGAGCACGTGGTCGTCGTCGCGCACAGCTTCAAGGTCGAGCAGCAGCGGCGGAAATCCGTTGGCGCGGAGCGCGGCGGCGCCGAAGAGCGCGCCTTCGAGACAATGGGCCGTGCGGTCGCCGAGAACGCGGCGGGGGGAACGGATGGTGTCGCCGCCCCGTTCCTTGTTATAGGCGACGTCGCAATCGAGGAAGCGCTGGATCTTCTCGGGGGTGTTGAGGCGGCGCAGGGTCTTCCATTCCGGGGCGCGGAATCCGTTGGTGTCGGGCATGGAAAAGCCAGCGTAGCAGGAAAGACCGAAGTCAGTTCAGAAAGAACGTCCGGTACAGCGTGTCGCGCTGCCGCGGCACGAAGCCGGCGTCGCGGATGATGCGGCGGAGTTCTTCTTCGGAGGCGCGGTGGTGGGCGCCGGCGGAGGAGACTACGTTCTCCTCGATCATAATGCTGCCGACGTCGTTGCCTCCGAAACGAAGGCCCACCTGGCAGGTCTTGAGTCCCTGAGTCACCCAGGAGGATTGCACGTTGTCGATGTTATCGAGATAGAGGCGCGAAATGGCCAGCGTCTTCAGGTACTCGACCGCGGTCGCCTCTTCCTTTACGGTGCGGCCCAGCGAGGTGTTCTCGCGCTGGAAGGTCCAGGGGATGAAGGCCGTGAAGCCGCCGGTCTCCTCCTGAATCTGCCGCACCAGTTCCAGATGAGCGACCCGCTGCTCGATGGTCTCGCCGCAGCCGAACATCATGGTGGCCGTCGTGCGCATGCCCAGGCGGTGAGCCTCCAGATGCACGTCGGACCATTCCTGCGTGGAGCACTTTAGACGGCTGATGCGGTGGCGCACGGCGTCGTCCAGGATCTCGGCGCCGCCTCCGGGGATGGAATCGAGGCCGGCGTCGCGCAGGCGGGCGATCGTGTCGCGCAGAGAGAGGCCGCTCACCTCGGCGATATTCACGATCTCGGGCGAGGAAAAGCAGTGCAGGTGAATGCGGAAGCGCTGCTTGATCGAGCGCATCAGATCCTCGTACCACTCGATCTTGAGGTCGGGGTGCAGTCCGCCCTGCATGAGGACGCCGGTGCCGCCCAGGTCCAGGGTCTCCTGAATCTTCTGGAAGATGACTTCCTTCGGCAGGATGTAGCCTTCCTCGTGACCAAGCGGGCGGTAGAAGGCGCAGAAGGTGCAGTACTCGGTGCAGAAATTGGTGTAGTTAATATTGCGATCGATGATGTAGGAGACCACGCCCTCGGGATGCAGCCTGCGGCGCACGGCGTCGGCAGCCATGCCGATGCCGATGAGATCGGGACTGCGGAACAGATCGCAAGCTTCGTCGCGAGTCATCATGCGGTGACGCCCCCCGTTGAAACCACCGTATCAAACTCCCGTGCGTACTGCACGAAGAGGCGCATGCCTTCGTAGTCGCGCTCGCCCAATTCAAGGACGATGTGGCGGGCGAAGTAATCGCGCGCCAGGGCTTCGGTGAGATGGCGGGGCGCGGCTTCGAGGCGAACGATGTCCTCGATGTGCTCTCGGCCGAAGCGGCACGAGCCCAGGAAAGCCTCGGCCAGACCCGAGGTCAGCGCCTCAGGTCGCGCGGCCCAGACGGCGAACACCATGGGGAGGCCGGTCATCTCGCACCATTCGCCGCCCAGATCGAGCGCGGCCAGGCCCAGGCGGACGGGTTCCAGGCGCAGCGCGGGGTCGCCGATCACCAGGGCCGCGTCCGCGGCTTCGAGCATGGAAGGGAGGTCGGGCGGCATCGAAACGGCCTGGGGCTCGACCCCATAGCGGCGCGAGAGAATGACGCGGGCGAGCATGGCGGAGGAGCGCGAGCTCGCATCCAGCGCCAGCGTGCGAATGCGGGCAGGTGGAACCTTTGTCACCAGCAGAATGCTGCGCACCGGGCCGTGGCAGGCGATTCCCGCGCCGGGGATGATGGCCAGACCCTGGCGCGCGGCTTCGATCGAAGGGACGATGCCAATGTCGGCGGCGCCCGATTCCAGGCGCGCGGCGCATTCCGAAGGTAGGCAGAAGCTGAGATCGAACAGCTCGCGCTGGGGGCCGTGAAGCATGCCCCAGACCAGCGGGACGGTGTTCAAATAGCTGACGGCGCAGACGCGGGGCTGGGAGGTCAAACGACGATTCTAGCGGGTCCGGAGGGACCCGCGCGGGCCAAAGCCGCTTT
>DATNLV010000523.1:0-8312 GCA_035602665.1 Bryobacteraceae bacterium
TGCAGAGTCATTTTCGCGTCCTTCCGGCCCTCTGACCCCACCCCGCGGGAACCATTATAACCCAAACGGTGTCCGCACAGATGTCCACACTGTCGTCCACACTCATGTCCATATCAACGTCCCATTATGTGTCCAAACATCGGTACTGTAAATAAAGGATATATACTAGATTCTGCACGCCGAAGACAGCGTGTCTTGCAGCCGCCAAGCACAACTGTGGGACTTTGCACGGCCGATACCGTCACGCGACTTGTCCTATGCCGCCCCGAAATCCAGGAACCCGCGC
Source organism: Bryobacteraceae bacterium (assembly GCA_035602665.1). Classification (GTDB taxonomy): domain Bacteria; phylum Acidobacteriota; class Terriglobia; order Bryobacterales; family Bryobacteraceae; genus DASWZN01. The sequence continues at coordinate 287 of DATNLV010000523.1, forward strand.
TGCGCCCCTGCGAGAAATCCGCGACAATACCAGTAGGTGAGCCGAACCGACAGCAGCGCGACCACGCCCGCGGCCCTCGGCTTTTCCATGCCGGCCGAATGGGAACCCCACGAGGCCACCTGGCTCGCCTGGCCTCACAACCCCACGGACTGGCCGGACAAACTCGACACCATTCGCTGGGTCTACACGGAGATCGTGCGCAAGATCGCCGCCGGCGAGACCGTCTACATGCTGGTCAACTCCGCCGCCGCGCAAAAGGAAGCTATTCGGTACCTCACGCGGGCGGGCGCCGACGGGGCCAAGGTGGAGTTCGTGGTCCATCCAACCGACCGCGGCTGGACCCGCGACAGCGGCCCCATCTTCGTGCGCCGCGGCTCCGACACCGCCATCGTCCATTTCCATTTCAACGCGTGGGCCAAGTATTCGGACTGGCAGAAGGACCGCCGCGTTCCGGAGCGGGCTTCCAAACGTCTTGGAGTGCCGCTGTTTGAAGCGAGCGCCGGTGACCGTGAGTTCGTGCTCGAAGGCGGCGGCATCGACGTCAACGGCCGCGGCACGCTGCTCACTACCGAGGAGTGCTACCTGGATCCCAAGATCCAGGTCCGCAACCCCGGCCTGGGCCGCGCCGGAATGGAGTCTGCGCTTCGGGAGAACCTGGGAGTCAGGAACGTCTTCTGGCTGCCCGGCGGAGTGGCGGGCGACGATACGCACGGGCACGTGGATGACATCTGCCGTTTCGTGAACCCGCGCACCGTGGTGCTCATCCGCGAAGACGACCCGCACGACGTCAACTACCGGCCGCTGGCCGAGAACTGGGAGCGCATCCGCGATCTGCAGTTGGAGGACGGCTCGAAGCCGGAGGTGGTGCCGCTGCCGACGCCGGCGCCTCTCCTCTTCGATGGCGACCGCCTGCCCGCGAGCTACGCCAACTTCTACTTTTCGAACGCGGCCGTTATTGTCCCGACTTTCAACGACCCCAACGACCGGCGCGCCCTCGGTATTCTCGGCGAACTGATCACGGACCGTCCGGTAGTCGGCATACACGCGGTGGACCTGGTGCTCGGCTTCGGCACGCTGCACTGCCTGAGCCAGCAGCAGCCTGCCGCCGGGCCGCGGCCGTGACGGAGCGATTGGTGAGCAAACGCCCCTGGGGCTTTGCCGCGCTCTTCATCGCCGCTTACGGATTCGTCATCGTCGTTGTCGCCGCGAGACTCTCGCTGTGGGTGGATGAGGTGATTCAGTTGCTGGTCACCCGCGACCCTTCCAGCCTGGGACAGATGCTGCGAGGAGTCGCGGGCAATCCGGCCGGCGTGCCTCTGGGCTATTTGAGCCAGCACCTCGTGCTCGCGGCGCTGGGCTTCTCGAACCTCGTCGCGCGGCTTCCTTCGGTGGTCTTCAGCCTCCTGGCCTGCGCCGGAATGCTGGTCATCGCGCGGCAACTCCAGCTGAGAGCCGCCATTCTGGCGCCCGTTCTGTTCGCCCTGATGCCGCTCGAATTCCGCTACGCGGCGGAGGGCCGTCCGTATTCGCAGGCGCTGGCGCTGAGCGTCGGCGCAACGTGCGCCTTCCTGTGGCTATGCGCCCGACCCGGCCTGAAGGCGGCCGCGGCGTATGCCCTGCTGCTTGCCGCCGGCATTTACACGCAGCCCTTCGTCCTCTTCATTGGCGCGTCGCACTTGGTGTGGGGTGTGTTCTCGCTCGAACGCGCCCGGCGCAAGCCGATCCTGATTCGCGCGCTGGCGGCGAACGCCGTGGCCGCCGCCCTGTTTCTGCCCTGGCTGGTTTTCGCGGCTCCGATATCGAGAGACAGCGTCCAACGGCAGGGATACGAGTTCCGGCCGGCGTTCTCGATTCTCAGCATCACGTTCCGGGAAGTGTGCGGCCATTACGCGATCGTCGCGCTGCTGGCGCTCGTTTGCATCTATGCACTCCGCATGCCGGACACGGTTCGCGGCACGCGCCGCCTTCTGTGGATCTCGATCCTTCTGCCGATCGCCGGCGCCGTGGTTGGGGACGCCATCGGCAGTTACTTTTTCGCCGCGCGCCAGATCATCTTTATTATTCCGGGAATCGCGCTGCTCGCAACGGAGGGGTGCGGCCGGCTGCTCGAGAACCGCGCGCGGTTGGGGCTGGCGCTCACGGCGTTGCTGGTGGCCGCTCTGGCCGTGCAGGACGCCCGCGCGCTGACCAGGCCTCGCGAGGATTGGGCGTTGGCCTCCCAAGCGCTCAGAGCCCAGGCGGGCGGCGAGGGCTGCGTCATGACGGCGCCCCAGGACTGGGACTGGCTGTACCGTTTCTTCGCGCCCGCGCCGGCATCCTGGCTTTGCGGCCTGGGTCCGGGGCAGGCGAAACGGGTGGTCCTGGCCATCACTCCCTACACTTCGCCGCAGCAGCTTTCACAGGTCGAGAGCCGTCTTGAAGCGCTGGGATTCTCGCCGCTCGCGGGCGCGCAGAGCGCGGGCGGAACGCGCATCCGCGTGTTCAGACGGTGAAGCGACCGGAAGAACACACGGCGGTAGCATCATCGCGACGTCCCCGCAGGAAGCTACTGTAGTGCGACGCAAATCTCGAGCAGGTTGACCGATAGAAGACCAGCGGTGGGACAGGCACGAATTTCGCAAGTGCGGCGAAATTCGAGCCAGTCCCGGGTTCGCGGCCAATTCCGAGGCGCGACGGAATCTACGACGCACTACGCTAGTACAAAAACAGTAATGCTGCGCGGTTATTGCAATTCCAGTTGCCAAGTCCTATCCTTTCTTTACCTGCACGTTTTCAGCTTTGGGGGCTTTCGATGCAAACTCTGGGCTTCGCCCGTCTGCGACGGGCCAGCGGCATCCTCGCCGCGTTCTTCCTGGCACTTCCGCTTCTGGCACAGACGAACCTTGCCGTGCTGCGCGGGACCATCCGCGATCCACAAAGCCGGACCGTTCAAGGCGTCACGATCAGGCTCACCGCGGCTGAAACCGGCGCCCACCGCACGACGCTCTCCGATGGCTCGGGCTGGTTTGAGGTCTCGGGCCTGGCGCCCGGCGAGTACAAGGTCGAGATCAGCGCGCCAGGGTTCACACTCTCCTCCACCTCCGTCAAGCTCGAGGTGGGCCAACAGATGAGCCTCGACCTCCAACTGGAGCTGGGCGAAAGAGCGGAGACGGTCAATGTTGCCGGCCACGCGGAGCTGCTCAAGACCGCCGACGCCAGTTTGGGGGAAGTGGTGGAGAGCAAGTCGATTCAGGACCTGCCTTTGAACGGCCGCATGCTGCTCGATCTGGCGGTGACCGTACCGGGAGCCCACGTCGGGCACGGCGCGCAGGCCGGCAACATGAATCCCCTGTATTGGCGGCCCGGCCAGCCCTCGGCTCTGAGCATCGGCGGCAACCGGCCGAACGCCAACTACTTCCTGGTGGATGGTGTCATCAACACCGACCCGACGTTCAACACACAGAACATCAGCCTCTCGCCCGACGCGGTGCGCGAGTTCCAGGTGCAGACCGGGAGCTATAGCGCGGAAATGGGCGGCGCCGGCGGCGGCCAGATCAATATCGCCACCCGCTCCGGCACCAGCGAGCTGCATGGCACCCTATACGAGTACCTGCGGAACAACGCGTTCGACGCGCGGACCTTCAATGAGATGCCGGGCGACACGCATCAGGTGAGGAACAATTTCGGCGCCGCGCTGGGCGGTCCCATCGCCGGCAAGAAGACGTTCTTCTTCCTGAACTACGAGCGCATGCAGCACGTCATGGCGGACACGGCGTTGGACACCGTACCGACGCCGCAGGAGGTCGGCGGCGACTTCAGTGGAAGCGGGACGACGATCTACGATCCGGCCACGTCGCTGGCCAACCCGAACTACAACCCGTCGCAGCCCGTCAGCGGCACGAATCCGAAGACGCTGCGCACTCAGTTTCCGAACAACGTCATTCCGGGCTCGCGGATCAGTTCGGTGGCCAGTATCTTTCTCCAGAACTACGTTCCTCAGCCCAACACGATGGGCGGCGTGGGCATGAATATGATCATGAACATGGGGCTCGGGGCGGGTGGCGCGATGGGAACGCCATCCGTGTTCGGCGCGGGGACGGACGCCAACAACTATATGGACGTTCGCGACGAATGGCACAGAGACAGCCAGGGCACGGCGCGGGTGGACCGCGTCTTCGACAACGGCGACAGCCTCTTCGGCCGATATTCGGTGAGCAGCGAACTGGGCTTCACGCCTCAGAACCTGCCCGGCTTTGGCGCTTACAACGACAATATGGCGCAGAACGGGAACATCACCTGGAACCACCTCATCTCTCCGGCCGTACTGAACAGCGCCAGCGTGGCCGTGTCGCGCTTGACCATGCACCGATATTCCGAGAACAACAACAGCAACAACATCGTGCAGCAGTTGGGCATTCAGGGCGTGGGCTTCGGCGGAGCCGGCGCCTACGGGGCTCCGTACTTCAACGTGCAGGGATACTCGGGAATGGGCGACTCGTTTCTGGCCACTCCGATGCACGCGTACGACACGGTGCTGGAGGCCCGCGACACGCTGGACTGGCAGAGGGGCAGCCACAGCCTGAAAGTGGGCGGCAGCTTCCGCTGGTACATCTGGCCGATGTGGGGGTTCTTCCAGAACCGCGGCTACTACCAGTTCACCAACGGATTCACGACGCAGTCGTTGACCAATGACGGAACGGGGTCGGGGATGGCGAGTTACCTCCTGGGGCTGCCCTCCGTACGCCAGGCTCAGGCCGGGATCCCGAGCATGAATCTGAGGCACGCGGGCCTGGATGCGTTCGTGGAGGACACCTGGCGCGTCACCGCGCACACCACGCTCGAATACGGCGTTCGTTACGAGTTCATGAGTGCGCTGACCGACACGGTTCGGGACTGGGCGAATCTGACCGTGCAGAATGGCCAGTTGGTCGCCTTCGTCGGCGGCCAGAACGGCATGCCGCGCGGCCTCACCCATCCCAACAAACTCGATTTCGCGCCGCGCTTCGGCGTGAGCCACCAGTTCGGCAACGGCTTCGTCTGGCGCTCGAGCTACGGCATCTTCTACACCCCGGTGGACCTCAACACCTGGTGTAATCAACTCCACAACGTGCCGCTGGTGTTCCCGATCACCCAGCAGAGCGACAACTTCACACCGTCGCTCACCGGCTTCAACTTCCCGTCTCCGGTGCTCGGCAAGACCACCACCAGCTTCAATGCCTTCGAGCTGAACCCGAAGCCGCAATACGTGCAGCAATGGAGCGCATCGCTGCAGAAGAGCCTGGGACCGGCGACGGTCCTTGAAGCCGGATACCACGGCGAGCGCGGCTACCACCTGCAGCAGGCCGATCTGATCAACAATGCGCCGCCTGGGCCGGGCCTGATCCAGCCTCGGCGGCCCTATCAGACAGCCACGTTCGTACCCGGCACGGTGTTCCCCTCAGCGGACACGGTCGTCAGCTCCACCGTTCCCCTCAGCAGCATCAACCTGCTGCAGAACTCGGCGCGGAGCTGGTACGACGGGGGCTACATCAACATCCGGCGGCGCTATTCCAATCGCCTGAGCCTGCTGGCCAACTACACCTACGCCAAGGCGCTCACCACCGCGCCCGATTTCCGCTCGCCGATGTTCGAGTCGAGCGTGCCGCAGAACGACAGCGACCTCAACGCGGAGAAGGGCCCCGGTTGCGACATACGCCACCGCGTCGCGTTGAGCGCCGTCTACGCCATCCCCGGATGGAAGAGGGATCGCCTGACCAGCCGTGTGACTGCGAACTGGCAGCTCGCGACCCTGTTCCAGATTCAGAGCGGGTATCCGTTTACGATCTCGGTGTTCGGGGACACGGCCAACGCCGGCACGGTTCTGGGCGAGAATCCGATTCGGGCCAACTACTCCGGGCTGCCCCTTTATCCCAGCGGAACGCATACCGCCCAGGAGTGGTTCAACACGGCGGCTTTCCTGGTTCCCCCGGCCTACACCTTCGGCAACGTGGGCCGCAATACGGTCTACGGCCCCGGCCTGGAGACCACGGACCTGTCCTTGTCACGAGAATTCGCGATCGCGGAACGAGTGCGGTTCTCGATTCGCGGCGAGGCGTTCAATGCGCTGAACCATACCAACCTGGGCACACCGAACCGGTTCGTGAATACGCCGCAGTTCGGCACCATCACCGACGCCGCAACGCCTGGCCGGGAGATACAACTCGGTGCGCGGCTGTCCTTCTGATGTAAGCGACCGTGGGCTTTCGAGCCGGATCACGACCGTTGTGGGCCCCGGTTCCACCCAGACAAGCAGCGCTCGGCTAGCGGCTGCTTGTCGGGATACAATCGCCGTCAAGAGGACATCCCTCGTTAGTCTCTGAGGGGTTGTGGCCGGGCCGCCGGGATTTGAACCCGGGACCTCTTGCACCGGCCCCCCCTTGCAACCACCTCCCTGGCGGTACCCTTAAGCAGACAGCCCAAGTGCCGACCTGCTGGCTGGGATGGAGGTTGGAGTATGTCCGCGAACAAACACGACCCCGACGTCTCCGAAGACGCCGCTCACACCTTGGACGTGGTCACCGAGGTTCGACGCGAAGAGGCTCTGCTCAAAACCGGGGCCTTGCAGAACGCGATTTTCAACAGCGCTAACTTCTCCAGCATTGCCACCGACGAGAAGGGCGTCATTCAATTGTTTAACGTCGGCGCCGAGCGCATGCTGGGCTACACGGCCGCTGAAGTGCTGAACAAGATCACCCCGGCCGAAATTTCCGATCCGCAGGAAGTTGTCGCGCGCGCCAAGGCGTTGAGCCTGGAACTGGGGACCGGGATCGCTCCGGGCTTCGAGGCATTGGTGTTCAAGGCCTCGCGCGGGATTGAGGACATCTATGAGTTGACCTACATTCGCAAGGACGGCAGCCGGTTCCCGGCGGTGGTGTCGGTGACGGCGCTGAGGGACGATCATGGCGCCATCATCGGCTATCTGTTAATCGGCACCGATAACACCGCGCGCAAGCGGGCGGAGGAGGCTCTGCTGAAGGCGGGGGCCTTGCAGGCCGCGATTTTCAACAGCGCCAACTTCTCCAGCATTGCCACCGACGAGAAGGGCGTCATTCAGTTGTTCAACGTGGGCGCCGAGCGCATGCTAGGCTACACCGCCGCTGAAGTGCTGAACAAGATCACGCCGGCCGAGATCTCCGATCCGGAGGAGGTCATCGCGCGCGCCAAGGCGTTGAGCCTGGAATTGGGAACCGGGATCGCTCCGGGCTTCGACGCATTGGTGTTCAAGGCATCGCGCGGGATCGAGGATATCTATGAGTTGACCTATATCCGCAAGGACGGCAGCCGGTTCCCGGCGGTGGTGTCGGTCACGGCGCTGCGCGACGATCGTGGCGCCATCATCGGCTATCTGTTGATCGGCACCGATAACACCGCGCGCAAACTGGTGGAAGCGGAACAGAAGAAGCTCGATCAGCGCCTGCGCGACCAGCAGTTCTACACGCGCTCTCTGATCGAATCCAACATCGACGCGCTGATGACCACCGATCCGCGTGGCATTATTACCGATGTGAACAAGCAGATGGAGGCGCTCACGGACTGCACGCGCGACGAGTTGATCGGCGCGCCGTTCAAGAACTACTTTACCGATCCGGAGAGGGCCGAAGCGGCCATCAAGCTCGTGCTGAGCGAAAAGAAAGTCACCGACTACGAACTCACAGCGCGCGCACGGGACGGCAAGAAGACCGAGGTGTCCTACAACGCCACCACCTTCTACGACCGGGACAGGACGCTGCAGGGAGTGCTGGCCGTCGCGCGGGACGTGACGGAGAGCAAACGCAACGAGCAGGCGCTCCAGGAAACGAACATCGCGCTCGAAAGCGCGAAGTCCGCCGCGGAGAAGGCCAACCTGGCGAAATCGGATTTCCTTTCCAGCATGAGCCACGAGCTTCGCAGCCCGCTCAATGCCATCCTCGGTTTCGCGCAACTGATGGAGTCGGCCTCGCCTTCGCCGACAGACTCTCAAAAGGAAAGCATTGCCCAGATCCTGCAGGCGGGATGGCATCTGCTGAAA
>DATNLV010000615.1:0-3095 GCA_035602665.1 Bryobacteraceae bacterium
TGCCTGGACCGAAACGCCTGTGGGGCCGCAACGCGCTGGTGGTGGCGCAGGTTTCCATCTCCCTCATGCTGCTCATGGCATCTTCTCTGATGGTGCGGGGCTTCCACCAGAGCCTCGCGGAGGGAACCCCATTCCTGAAAGACCGTCTGCTGCTGGTAAGGTTCGATCCGCGCCTGGTGCAGTACAACGAAGCGCAGACCCAGCAGTTTTACAAGCTGCTAGCCGAACGCGTGCGGATGGCGCCCGGAGTTCAGGGCGCGGCTCTTACCGAGAACCCTCCGCTCGCGCTGGAAAGGTTTGACGCCGTCTCCTTCGTCCCGGACGATTTCGAGATGCCGCGCGATCGCGAAAACTTCACTTCCACCATGGACACCGTGGATCAAGGCTACTTCGAAACCATGGGCGTGCCGATTCTGCGCGGCCGGGGCTTCCTGGCCTCCGATACGTCCGATGCGCCGCGTGTCGCCGTGGTGAATGAGCACTTCGCGAACCACTACTGGCCGGGCGCCGATGCCGTGGGCAAACGCATCCGGCTCGATAAGCGCGGCGGCCCGCCGGTTGAGATTGTCGGAGTTGCCGAGACCATCAAGTATCGAAGCGCTTTGGAAAAGCCCATCGATTTCGTGTATCTGCCGCTGGCCCAGCATCCTGTCCCGCGCATGGTTCTGCTCGTGCGGTCGAGCGGCGATCCGCTGAAATGGCTCCAGCCCGTGAAGGACGTTGTCCGGGCGCTCGACCCGAACCTGCCGATGTTGCAGACCAGGTCTTATGACGACCTGTACCGCTACAACGTCGTGGACGGACCGGGAGCTGCGACCAAGATGATAGGCACTATGGGGTTGGTGGGCCTGCTGCTGGCCATCGCCGGATTGTACGGCCTGGTGGCGTACAACGTGAGCCGCCGAACTCGCGAGATCGGCATTCGCATGGCCCTTGGCGCGGGACCGCGCGACGTGCTGCGCCTGGTAATGGGCAAGGGCCTGGTGCTGGTAGGGATCGGAACGGCGATCGGCCTGGCGCTGGGTCTCGGCGTCGAGCGCATCCTCCAAACCGCGGTCTTCAACACCCGCGGAATCGACATCGCAGTCTATCTCGTCGTGGTGCCGTCGATGGTAACAGTGACCATGCTGGCCGCCTACCTCCCCGCCCGAAGAGCCGCCCGCATCGCCCCGACCCAGGCGCTGCGATACGAGTAAGAAGGTTCGCGCGAGAGCACATAATAACGTGCAGGTCGAATCGGGGTCGCTCAAGGTCACACCATGCCGACACTTGGTTCGTCTGGGCCCCACTTGGGCGAAAATGGGCGTTTCTCTCGGCAACTCGCCGCGAACGGCCGATTACCGTCGCCAAGCCGACTTCCCGTTTCTAATCCGGCGCAACTTCCCAGAACGCCGTATGAACTAAGCCGCTGGCGCGGCGGACGCTACGCGTGCCCGGTAAAGGCGGCAACCGCGTCCTCGAAGACGGCCTGATTTGCTGAAGCGAACAGAAAGCAGTCACCGTCTGAGAGGTAGGACTCTGCACCGATTCGCTCGAGTTGAGACCAGAAGCGCGCCTGCATCATCGTTATTCGTTCCGCGGCTTCCGTGGCGCTGATACGGTCCCATGTCGGGTCCCACGTTTGGTCGGGAGCGGGTGGCGCTTCGAACGTGAATCCTCCGAAGTTTACGGAGACCTCGCAATCGGTGATCGGAACGGGTGACTCAAAGACGTACCACTCGTCGAAGTTTTCGTAGGGGAGCGCATCAACCGAGTCCACTTTACTCGTATAGGCCAGGCCGCCATCGACGTGCCACCCCATCCCTCGTTCCGTCTCGTTCAGCGCCAAGGGCCCACTATCGAAAGACGCTATGACCACATAGCGTCCCAGCAGTGCTCGCGGGCAATGCGCAAGTAAGTGCCCAATGCCCATCTTGTGGCTGACCAGCCACGAGTAACGGCCGTGCGATCCCGTGTGCATGTTTGTAGTGTGGGCCACAAGGAGGTCCCTGTGACCCATCTTCGAAAACTGATGCTGGATGAGCTCCAGCGTCGTAATTACGCCCAGAGTACCGTAGACGCCTACATCAGCGCACTGCGGGACTTCGCCAACTACTTCCACCAGCCGCCGGATCAGCTCGGGCCGGAACATGTTCGCCAGTTTCAGCTCCATCTGCTGCGCGACAGAAAGCTGGCGGCCAATACCGTGAAGCAGCGCATGTCGGCCGTGCAGTTCTTCTTCGCCCGGACACTCAAGCGGCCGTACCTGCGGTCCGATTTCCCGTATCCAAAAGCGCCACGGCGCTTGCCCAACATCCTCAGCCGGGAGGAAGTGGCCCGCCTGATCGACGCCACCAGCAATCTCGCGCATCGAGCCATGCTGATGACGCTCTACTCAACCGGTCTGCGACGCTCGGAACTGGTCCGTCTTGAGGTCAAGGACATCGACAGCGAGCGGATGGTGATTCACGTTCATCTCGGCAAGGGCAGCAAAGACCGCGACGTGCCGCTCAGCCCGAAGTTGCTGGAAACCTTGCGCGAGTATTGGCGCTCGACTAAGCCGAAAAGATACCTCTTTCCTGGGGACCGGGGACCAGACGTGCCCCTCACTACCAAGGCCGTATGGCACGCCTGCCGAGCGGCCGCGCGCAGGGCGGGCATCCAGAAGAGAGTCGCACCGCACACGTTTCGCCACTCGTACGCAACACACCTGCTTGAGGCCGGCGCCGATCTCCGCACGATTCAGTTGTTGCTGGGCCACGCCGATATCAAGCACACGACGGTTTACCTGCACCTGTCACAGCGCCACTTGCATGCCGTCGCCAACCCGCTCGACGGGCTCCCAGCCTCCGCCAACGCGAGCACGAAGGGTTCATGGAGGAAGCAGCCGAAGTGAACCGGCCACCCCTGGAGGTGGCCGATATCATTCGCGCGGCAGGCAGGCGCTTCATCGAGAAACATCGATCCTGGCTGACAGGGCTGCACCTGAAAGTGCTCTCTGCCATTGAACGCTGTCGCACGGCAGCGCTCGGCGGCCACCGGGACCGATGTGCTCGCTGCGGCCACCAGACCATCTCCTACAACTCCTGCCGCAACCGCCATTGCCCCAAGTGTCA
>DATNLV010000636.1:0-3368 GCA_035602665.1 Bryobacteraceae bacterium
CGGCTATGACGCTTATCGGCGCTTCATCCAGTTGTTCGGCAAGGTGGCGCTGGGCGTGCCGGAGGAGGAATTCGACGCCGAGTTCGAGGCGGTGAAGCAGAAAGCCGGGGTCAAGCACGACGTGGGGCTGTCGGCCAAGGACCTCGCCGAGATCGCCGGCCGTTTCCTGGAAGTGGTGAAGCGCAATACCGGCGAACCCTTCCCGGTCGATCCCCACGCCCAACTGGAGATCGCCATCAAGGCGGTGTTCAACTCCTGGTCGGGCAAGCGCGCGGTCGACTACCGGCACGAGTTCAAGATCACGCCAGAGATGGCCAATGGCACGGCAGTCAACGTGGTGGCCATGGTGTTCGGCAACATGGGCGACGATTCGGCCACCGGAGTCGGTTTCACCCGCGACCCGGGCACCGGCGAGAACGTCATGTTCGGCGAGTACCTCACCAATGCGCAGGGCGAGGACGTGGTGGCCGGCATCCGCACGCCCAAGCCGGTGGCGGAGCTGGAGAAGGAGATGCCGACCCTGTACCGCGAACTGGTGGAACTGCGCGACCGGCTGGAGTCGCACTACAAGGAAGTGCAGGACTACGAGTACACCATCGAGAAGGGCACGCTCTACTGTCTGCAGACGCGCAACGGCAAGATGAACGCCGCCGCGCAGGTGCGCAGCTCGGTGGAAATGGTCGATGAAGGGCTCTTGGACAAGCGACAGGCGCTGCTGCGCGTCCAGCCGGAGGTGCTGGAACAACTGCTGTTCCCCCGCCTCGATCCCGCGGCCAAGGTGAGGGCCGTGGCGACGGGCCTGCCCGCCTCGCCCGGCGCGGCGACGGGCATCGCCATATTCGATGCCGACCGGGCCGAAAAGCTGGGCCGCACCGGCGAGCGGGTGATCCTGGTGCGCGAGGAAACCAAGCCGGAAGACATCCACGGCTTCTTCGCCTCGCAGGGCATCCTGACTTCACGCGGCGGCAAGACATCGCACGCCGCGGTGGTGGCGCGCGGCATGGGCAAACCCTGCGTGGCCGGCGCCGAGGGCATCCACGTAGATGTGCGCATGCGTCAGGCCGTGGTCGGCGACCAGGTGTTCGGCGAAGGGGCGGTGATCACCATCGACGGTACCACCGGCAACGTCTATCTGGGTGAAGTGCCGATGATAGAAGCGGATTTCTCGCCGGAGCTGGGCACCCTGCTCGCCTGGGCCGACGAGGCGGCGCGGCTCCAGGTGATGGCCAACGCCGACACCCCGCACGACGCGGAACGGGCCCTGAAGTTCGGCGCCATGGGCATCGGCCTGTGCCGCACCGAGCGCATGTTCAACGCGCAGGAGCGCCTGCCCATCGTGGTGGAAATGATCGTCGCCGAAACCGCGGCCGATCGCCAGACGGCACTCGACAAGCTGCTGCCGATCCAGCGCGAAGACTTCGTCGGCATCTTCAAGGCAATGACCCCGCGGCCCGTCACCATTCGCCTGCTGGACCCGCCCATCCACGAGTTTCTACCCACCGGACAACAGCTGGCGGACGAGCTTGACCAGCTCAATCACCTGCGCGACTCCGTGCGCGGCATGCAGGTTCTGGCCGATGCGGTCGACTTCATGTATCGCACCCGCGACACCCATCCCGTGGTCCAGAAGCTCGCTGATCCGGTGCTGGTGGACGAGGCCATTCAGAAAAAGGAAGCCATGCTGAAGAAGGTGCGCGCGCTGTTCGAGGTCAATCCCATGCTGGGCCATCGGGGCGTGCGCCTGGGACTGAGCTTCCCGGAAATCTACGCCATGCAGATCCGCGCCATACTGGAGGCTGCCGCCGAGTGCCAGAAACAGGGCATAGCGGTGCACCCCGAAATCATGGTGCCCCAGGTTTGCACCGCGCAGGAACTGAAGCGCGTGAGGCAATGGGTGGAAGACATCCGCACCGACGTCGAAGCGAGTTCCGGACTGAAGCTCAGCTTCAAGTTCGGCTCCATGCTGGAAGTGGTGCGCGCCTGCATGCGTGCCGAGAATCTGGCCGAGGAGGCCGAGTTCTTCTCCTTCGGCACCAACGACCTGACCCAGGCCACCTTCTCGTTCTCGCGCGAGGATGCGGAAAACAAGTTCCTGCCGATGTACAACCAGAACAAAATCCTGCAGGACAACCCTTTCGAGGTGTTGGACGTGAAGGGGGTGGGCCGGCTGATGGAGCTGGCGGTGAGCTGGGGCCGCGGCACCCGGCCAGACATGAAGGTGGGCATCTGCGGCGAGCACGGCGGACCCCCCGCTTCCATCCGATTCTGTCACCGCATCGGCCTGAGCTACGTTTCCTGTTCCGGCCCGCGCGTGCCGATCGCCCGGCTGGCGGCAGCCCATGCGGCACTGCTGGAGGGCCAGGCGGCTGCGGATAAAGCGGCTTGAAACTTCAGCGCGTTCGTTGCCGTCCCTGGGCTGCAGTGAAACCATAGTGTGCTGTCTGCCTCGGTAGATTCGGCTTGTTCTCTGGGCCGCAACTGGAATCTTGGCAACACAGTCAAGTTGCGGATTACTGCTAACCGATTTGCAATGATCCACCCTGGGTTGGGCACAGCGTTCGCTTTATGTCGGTCGGGTAGCTCTCGTGCTTGTTTTCCTTTCGCCAGCGACTAAGGTCAAAGTGGGCACTTTGGCGCATCTTCCCATCGGGCGCAGCGTTCCGATGAACTTGGGACTTCCGCCCAACAACACATCCGAGGAGGACGTTATGACTTTGGAAACCAGCATAGAAAAACTCAAGGCAGGCCTGCGCGGTGCGCTAATCCGGCCCGGCGACGAAGGCTACGATGCCGCCCGCAAGGTCTACAACGGAATGATCGACAAGCATCCGGCCTTCATCGCGCAATGCGTGGACGTGGCCGACGTCATCGCCGCAGTCACCTTCGGCCGCGATGCGGGCCTGACCATTGCTGTTCGGGGTGGCACCCACAGCGGTCCCGGACTAGGAACAGTGGATGACGGCCTGGTCATTGACCTGGGACGCATGAAAGGCACCCGGGTTGATCCGGCGGCCGGCACCGTGCGTGTGCAGGGCGGCTGCAGGTGGGGCGATGTCGATCATGCCACGCACCCTTTCGGCCTCGCGACCCCGAGCGGTTTCGTCTCGACTACCGGCGTGGGCGGCCTCACGCTGGGAGGCGGCATCGGCTACCTCTCGCGGCGATTCGGCCTGACTATCGACAACCTGATCGGTGCGGACGTGGTCCTCGCCGACGGCCGGTTCGTGACCGCAAGCGCCACCGAAAACCCCGACCTGTTCTGGGCACTGCGTGGCGGCGGCGGAAACTTTGGCGTCGTGACCTCGTTCGAGTTCCGCCTGCATCCAGTGAACACCGTCTACGGTGGACCGATGATGTGGCCGCTGGAG
>DATNLV010000672.1:0-4229 GCA_035602665.1 Bryobacteraceae bacterium
GTCCGCAACTCGCATATCGCAGCCGCCGCCGCTCGTCGTCGTACTCCCCGAAGAACAGCGTCGCGTAGGCGCCCTCATTGGTGTTCTTGTGAAACACATGGTTCACGGAGCACAGTAACTCTCGCAGCCGGTCCAACCCCAATTCACACTGAATCCGTAAGTTCGCCTGCAGGTTCGCCATCAGAAGCGCGGCAGCGATTCCTTTGCCCGCCACGTCGCCCGTCACCAGCCCGAACCGCCCTCCGCCCAGATCCAGGAAATCGAAATAGTCGCCGCCCACCTGCCGCGCCTGGATGCACGTGCCCGCGTATTCGAGTGTCTGGATCTCCGGCAGCGTCTGCGGGAAGAGCCTGGCCTGGACTTGTCTCGCGATCTCGATTTCCTGCGCCGCGCGGCGTTCCGACTCCAGTTTCTCGGCCGTCGCGCGCTGCTGCGCTTCGATCTGCCGCGTCACCTCATCGAACCCGGCCAGCGCGAACGAATTTCCGTCCGGGTCCGTGAAGTGCGTAAACACTCCGCCCCACGGCCCTTCCGAAGCGCCTTCGTATTTCACCCGCCTGAGCCGCGGCGTATACCGGAACAGAACGCCCCGTCTCCGCCATTCGGCGTACTTGGCGAGGACGTCATCGGTGACGAAGACAATTCCCGTTGGCCGTCCAATGAGCTGGTACGAGCGCGACTCAGGCTTCGGCGCGATCAGCGCCAGCAGCGCGCTGCCGTCCGGAGGCGCGACCGCCACCCAACGGTCGCCGTGCGGAAGCTTCGCGTCGAAAGCCAGGTCGAATCCGAGCTGGTCCATGTAGAACCGCAGGCTCAGGTCCTGGTCCCGAACATAGATGTTGACGGCGTGAACGCGAAGATGCGGGCTGCGAGCGGCACCGTCCCCCATGCCCGTGATTATAAGCCTCGCGGCCCTCGCGCTACTCTTCATCCCTCCGGTGGAACGCCGGTTCTCCGTCCGGGTTGGCGGCGTCGGGATACGTCGCGGGAACCCGGCCACCGGCGAGCTCACCGGCCGCTAACGCAAGTTCGGTCCGGTATATCCGCACACCCCGGCGCGAGGGGAGTTCACAACGGGCAAGCACATTTCGGTGCCGCATTCGTGGTCTTCGGCACAGCCTTCGCAAAGCCACCCCTGGTCCACGCATGCACATTCGGTGCAGATCCGGGTTGCCGGATGCTTGCCGCACCTCTCGCAGGCGACTTGGGGCGCATCGTTTCGCGCCAACAATGCGACGGCGCCCCGGTGCGTCTCCCGGTCCCGCAGACCTACGACTTTCAAGCTGAGTTCGGTCGTGGAACCATAGTCGTACTCATAGGAGAAGACCATTTCCGGCTCGAGGATTCGTCCGAGCCGCACCTTCATTCCCGACCGCCCGAAGTCCTCGCCGGCTTCGGAAGCATACCGCCCTCCCGCGATGGTGAAGGCGCTCAAGTGGCCACAGCATTCCAGCCAGATCTGGCGCAGGAAGGCGTCCAATCTATCCAGGGAAGCTTCGACGGGAACAGCCAGATGTAACCAGTACGTCTTGGCATAACGGGCTTCGACGAATAGATGAAAGGTCCGGCTGGACCGCACCTGTGCCGGCGCCGCCGCGACCGGTGACTTGGTGTCGGGCGAGCCGCAGGTCTCCAGGTGCCGCGTCATGGTGGCGCGGCTGAAGTGTTTTCCGCACAGACTGCATGTTCCCGTCGAGGTTTGCCGGCTCATCGATATTCGATCCTTTTCAGCAGATTGTTGTCGGCCATCCAGTCGGCCAGTCGCTGGGGCCAGCCCTTCAGCGTCGCCAGGCTTGAGCGATATCCCATGTTGAATCCGTGGCCGCCCTTGGTGAATATGTGCGCCTCGACAGGAATCCCCGCGGCGCGATAGCCGGTCAGAAGCCTTACGACGGGCCCCGAGCAGCACGCGTCATCGTCCGCAGCCAGGAGAAACGCAGGCGGCGCACCGGACGGGATCGTGTCCGGGACTCCCAGCGGGCCGGGGTAGATCATGATCAGGAAATCAGGGCGGGCGCTGAGCCGATCGATGGGATCGGCCGCGGCCGGATCGCCTTCGGCAGCAGTGAACGCCGACAACGACACCACTTCGCCGCCCGCCGAGAACCCCATCATGCCGGTACGATTCGGATCGATGCCCCACTCCCGGGCGCGGCTGCGCACCAGCCGCATCGCGCGCTGGCCATCCTCGCGAGGATGCTTCTCAAGCGAGTACGGCGAACCCGGCTCGCGCGCCAGACGGTATTTGACAGCGAACGCGGCTACGCCCAGGCTGTTGAGGTATTCTGCCGGCTCCGCCCCTTCGGCCTTGAACACCAGCTCGCGGTGCCCGCCGCCCGGACAGATGACTACCGCCGCCCCTGTCGCTTTCTCCTTCGGTGGGAGATACACGGTGATCGACGGGTTGTGAATGTTGCGAATCCAATAGTCCTTCGCTTCGGCAGGCTCGTTCCGCCGGTTCTCGAACCCCGGCGCTCCCTTCGCCCACAGGGGGATCTCTGGCGGCGGCGCCTGCGCGAGCAGCGCCCCGGCGCAGAGGATCAGGCCGGCTGCAAAGCTCGGGTCGAGGCGAGTCATATCGTAGATTATGGCTGGTACCAGCGGCTGCCGCCAGTCCGTTTCCGCCGTTCCTCAAGCTTCTTGCCGGTGAATGGCGCCCGTCTCTGTCCCGCCGCCTCCACTGGCTAATTAAAGGAATAGGCAGTATCTTCTAATAGCAGAGCCGACTATTCAAGGACGGCTCGCCATGGGCACGACCGTCGACTGTCTCCCGGAACGCTGTCGTCTGCGCCATTTCCGTGTCTCGCGGCCTACTTCGGCCGCGCCGCCCGCAAATCGATCCCCAACTGCTGGCACTTCTTGTACAGATGACTGCGCTCGAGACCCAGCGCCTTCGCCGTCTCGCTCATGCGCCCGCCGTGGCGGTCGAGCTCCGCCAGCACCGTTTCGCGCTCGAAGGATTCCACGCGCGCGGCCAGCGTTCCCGCCCCGGGCGCGGCCACTGGACGCGCGCCGCGGGCCGCCGCAGGCAATGCCAGTTCCACCGCGGCGGTGTCCACCTCGTCATCCGCCAGCAGCAGCAGCCGCTCCACCACGTTCCGCAATTCGCGCACGTTGCCGGGCCAGCCGTAGGCCTGAAGCCTGGAAATCGCTTTCGCGGTGAACCGCTTCTCCTTCCAGCCGTTCTGCTCGGACACCTGCCGCGCGAAGTGCGCCACCAGCGACGGAATGTCCTCGGCGCGCTCGCGCAGCGGGGGCACCAGCAGCGGAAAAACGTAGATGCGGTGATACAGATCCTGCCGGAAGCGGCCCTCTTCCACCAGTTCGTCGAGGTTGCGCAACGTGGCCACGATGACGCGCGCGTCCACGCTGATGGCGCGGTCGCCGCCCACCCGCTCGACTTCGCCCTCTTCGAGCACGCGCAGCAGCTTGGCCTGCATCGCCAGCGGCATGTCCCCAATCTCGTCCAGGAAAAGCGTGCCCTGATGCGCCTGCTCGAACTTGCCCGTGTGCCGCGTGGCCGCGCCCGTGAAGGCGCCCTTCTCGTGCCCGAACAGTTCGGATTCGATCAGCTCGGCCGGCACCGCGGCGCAGTTGAGCGTGACGAACGGGCCGCCCGCCCGCGCGCTGCGTTCGTGAAGCGTGCGCGCGATCAGTTCCTTGCCCGTGCCGGTCTCGCCCAGGATGCAGACCCGCGTTTCGCTGGCGGCCACGCGCTCCACCTGCGCCATGACGCGCCGCATAATCTCGCTGGCCCACACGATGTGATGCTTGCCGACGCGCTCCCGCAGTTCGCGGTTCTCTTCTTCCAAACGCGCCAGCTTGAGAACGTTCCCGAGCGTCAAAAGGAGTTTATCGGTCGAGAGCGGCTTCTCCAGGAAATCCGCCGCGCCGAGTTTCGTCGCCCGCACCGCCATGGCGATGTGCGCCTGTCCGGACATCATCACTACAGGTGTCGCGATGCCGGCTGCGCGCAGGTCCTCGAGCAGCGAGAGGCCATCTTTGACGGGCATCACCACGTCGGAGAAGATCAGGTCGAAGTGCTGGGTCTTCACTAGCTCGAGCGCGCGAGCCGCGCTATCGCAGACCGTCGCTTCGTGGCCCGCCATGCGGAACGCGCGCGCCACTGACGCCAGCGTGTTGGCGTCGTCGTCAACTATGAGGAGATTTGCCATTTTGCAGTGCCGCTTTTAGTTCAATCCGAAACATCGCGCCTCGTCCGGGTTCGC
>DATNLV010000701.1:0-3678 GCA_035602665.1 Bryobacteraceae bacterium
CGCGGGATTCGTGAGCTTCGCGATCGGCAGTCGTCACGGTGCGAAGCCGGGAAGAGCCGCCCAGGATCAACGGGCCACGAGCCACGAGCCACGAGCGGGCGCTCTCAGCGCCCCAGCGCCTCATCGAGCAGCAGCCGGAACTCCTCGCTCTTCTCCCCCACCCGCTTCTTGAGCTCGTTCAGCTCGCGCTCGATCGTCCGCAGGCGGTCGGCCAAGTGTAGAGATGCCAGAACCGCGACGCGCAAAGGATCGGCGTTCGCGGACCGCCCGGCGATGGCGTTCATCAACTCGTCGACGCTATCGGCCAGCTCCTGCACCTCGCGCTCGTCGCCGGAGGCACGCAGGGTATAGCTCTGGCGGAAGATGGTGACCTGAACGCTCTGCTTATCGTCCACGGCGGTTCCGCTAGACGGCGCCGAGCGCATCGATCTGGCCCAGCAGTTTCTCGATACGGCCGCGCACCTGGCTGCGCTCGGCGCGCAGAGTGTCGATCTCGCGGGCAAGCCCGGTGGCCTGCTCGCGCACCGAGGCGGCTTCGCGGACGGCGGCGTCACGCTCGGCGAGGGCGGCGTCTTTCTCCCGTCGCAGCCGTGTCACCAGCTCGATCGCCTGGTGGATTCGCTCCTCGAGTGTCCCTAGGGAGTCGATTTGATCTTCCAGGAGTTCCATGACGGCCTCCTACTGTGTTGGCAGCGCGGCCTTGGCTTGCTCGACCAGTTGTTTGAAGCTCGCTGCGTCGTCAACCGCGATCATGGCGAGCATCTTGCGGTTCAGATCCACGCCGGCCTTCTTGAGCCCGGCGATGAACTTGCTGTACGAGATCCCGCCCTCGCGGCACGCCGCGCTGATGCGCGTGATCCAAAGGGCGCGATAGTCCCGCTTCTTCTGGCGCCGGCCGACATAGGCGTACTTCAGCGCCTTCTCGACGGCTTCCTGCGCGGAGCGGTTCAGCTTGCTCTTGGTGAGAAAGTATCCGGATGCGGCTTTGAGGGTCTTGGCACGGTAGGCCCGCCGCTTGGTTCCACGTTTTACTCTAGGCACGTTTCCTCCTTGGGTTGGTTAGCTGAGGCGGAACGGGTACGTGCCCCGCACTCCGTCCGCACTCGACGAATGCCCGTTTAGTACGGGAGCATTTCCTTCACGCGCGCGGCGTTGGCCGGATCGACCACCACGCCCTTGACGAGCTTACGCTTCCGTGAGCGCGCCTTGGACGTCAGGATGTGGCGCGCATACGCATGATGGCGAACGATTTTTCCGGTTCCGGTCTTTTTGAAGCGCTTTGCCGCGCCCTTGTGCGTTTTCAGTTTCGGCATGGGTGCTGATTCCTGGGTTCTTCGAGACAGGACTCTACTCAGTTCGGTCTTCGAGAACTTTCACAGTATAGCATGAGCCGGGAGGGCGGGCTTGAGCCCCGCCCTAGCTTGTCGTGCCACTACGTCCCGTTGGTGGGGCAGGCGTCCACGCATGCAGCGGGTCTCCAGACCCGCCCTAGCTTGTCATGCCACTACGTCCCGTTCGCCGCGAACCCCTGGCAGACCGCCTCTTGGTGGCTTGAGCCCGATGTACGACCGTACCCGGTTTCCCTTCCATGCCCGCGGGCCGCTCGGCTCGCGCGATGGCGCCTCGGATCAACTCGCGAACACCCGCCGCGTCCACATCCGCCGCCTGCGCGATGCGGACGTGGCGGATAATCTTGCCTTCGCCGCGCAGCAGACCACCCGGATCGGGCAGAACCGCGCCGAAGTTGAAGCCGAGGTTGACCCAATTGGAATGGGTAGTGGTGAATACGAACGCATCGCCGGGACGCGCCGAAAACGTGAAGTGGTCGGCGATGGTGTACACCTCGTAGACGAACTCGTTGGCTTCCGGAGCCTCTTCGAGGATTGCTCTTCGCGCGGCCAGCGCCAGCTTTTGAATGCTATCGCCGTAGGGCAACAGGAGTTTGAGGTACTCCGGGTCGGGCGGACGCACGCGCACGGGATAATTGTATCCCACAGGCGATTCCATCCGGCGAGAAGAAGGACGCCGCCCTCGCCCGAGGCCGGCACACTCTTCGCGGTTGCCCACCGCATGAACCACGAACTCCTGCAACCTGGCCTGCCTGTGCGCAATTCGCCGCTAGTGGTTCCAGAAATCTGGCGCCGCCGCCCGGTCCGTCGGGCTTGCCCGCCGCGGCAGGGGCCGAACGAACCGCACCCCCGCGAGCCGGTGTACTAAGATACCTCCATGATCCGCACAGCACTCCTAGGCGTCCTTCTTTGTGGAGGAGTCATGGCCGCTTCCGATTTCGACCAGGCCCAGGCAGCGCGATTCGCCCGCCTGGCCCTCGACTGCGTGCACAAGGAGTATCCCAACAAGATCTCCCATTCCATGAACTCCGACGCGGACGTGAAACCGCCCCGTGAGCTCACCCCGGCCTTCTACGGCTGCTACGACTGGCACTCCTCCGTGCATGGGCATTGGCTTCTGGTGCGGCTGGTCCGGCGCTTCCCGCAGGCGCCGTTCGCCGCGGAAGCCCGCAAGGCCCTGGCCCAGAGCCTCACGCCCGCCAACATCGCTCAGGAAGTGAAGTACCTGGACGCGGAAGGCCGCACCGCGTTCGAGCGGCCCTACGGCCTCGGATGGCTGCTCCAACTCGCCGCGGAGCTGAAAGAGTGGGACGATCCCCAGGCCCGGCAGTGGTCCGCGGCGCTCGCGCCGCTCGAACAAGACGTCGTCGCGCGCCTGTCCGCGTGGCTGCCCAAGCTCGACCACCCCATCCGCGTCGGCGAGCACAACAATACCGCGTTCGCCATGAGCCTCATGCTCGACTATGCGCGCATCGCCGGCAACGCCGAATTCGTCAAGCTGGTCGAAGATCGTGCGCGCCACTACTACCTGAGGGACCGCATCTGCCCCGTGACTTACGAACCGTCGGGCGAGGATTTCCTCTCACCTTGCCTGGCCGAAGCCGACTTGATGAGGCGCGTCATGCCGGCCGGACAGTTCGGGATGTGGTTCCGGGCCTTTATCGAACGCCTCCCTTTCGAGCCGACCACCGTCCCCGACGTCACCGATCCCAAGCTCTACCACCTCGCCGGCCTGAACCTGAGCCGCGCCTGGATGATCGAGGGGATTCTCTCCAAGGTGACGGCCACCGACGCCCGCGGCGCGGCCATGGCGGACCTGGCCACCCGCCTCCGCCAGGCCGGCCTCGACAGCATCACGAGCGAGCACTACCAGGGCGGTCACTGGCTTGGAACCTTCGCCGTCTACCTGGTCACAGGCCGGGGCCTGAAATGAAGTTCGATGGGTGCGGACGCACGATAACGGAACTCGAGCATGGCGGTCGCCGTGCTGCGACGCCAGCGACCGCCAAGCCCCCGCTGGTTGCATCCGCCGGCGGCCGCACGGCTCGTCTTTGCCCGCGCCGGGCCAGGCTGCCCGGCCGAAGCAACCTTTTTCAGTGCCCCCATTCCCACAACTAAATCTCCAACCCCCTCAGCAACTTCCGAAAAACACCCCCCCGCCCCAAGCCCAACCCCGCGCTACCCTCCCCTCGGGCACCCGAACACAAGGTGCCCCAAGGAGCCCCCCATGTCCACCCAAAAACGGATCGATTCCTCCCGCGCCAACGGCGCCAAATCCCGCGGTCCCGTCACCCCCGAGGGACGCGCCCGCTCCCGCGCCGCCTCCCTC
>DATNLV010000715.1:0-2377 GCA_035602665.1 Bryobacteraceae bacterium
ACAGCCCTTTCGAGGTGGCGATGATTGCTCGGCAGCACGGATTCGAGCAGCGGAAGCGACAGGTCCATTCGCATCGCCCGATACGTCAGCGCCCTGAGATCCTTGGGCAGGCACGAACCGCCAAAGGCAAAGCCGGGCCGCAGATACGCCGCCGAAACGTTCAGGCGGGTGTCGCGGCACAGCGTCTCCATCACCTCGTAAGGAGATACGTCCAGACGCGTAGCCAGCGCCCCCACTTCGTTCGCGAAACCGATTTTGAGCGCGTGGAAGGCGTTGCAGCAGTACTTGATCATCTCCGCCGTACGCAGCGACACCAGGCACGGCTCCACGCTGAGCTTGGCGTAGATGCCGGCCACGATCCGCACCGCCCGCGGATCGGTTCCACCCACAACCAGCAGCGATGGCTCCATGAAGTCGCGAACCGCCACGCCCTCGCGCAGAAACTCGGGGTTCGATACGACGGAGAGCTGCGGATTGGCGGCCAGCAGTTCCCCGGTCAATTCCTCGGTTGTCCCCGGAAACACCGTGCTGCGAATCGCCAGGATCAGGGGAGACGTCCGCGCCTTCAGATGCTCGCGGATCTGGCCGAGCACCCGCTCCAGTTGCTCGAGCGAGAGGCTTCCGTTGCGGGCCGAAGGCGTACCGACGCAGACCAGCGCGATGTCCGCGCCCGCGAGACCCGTTCCCAAATCCGCGCCGGCCTTCAGACGTCCGTCGGCAACCGTTTCCCGGATTGCCTCCTCCAGACCCGGCTCATAAAACGGCGCGCGGGCCGCCAGGATAGCGGCGATCTTGGTCTGGTCACTGTCGATCCCATACACGCGATGGCCCAACTTCGCCAGACACGCCGCCGTCACGCAGCCGACGTATCCGAGGCCGATCACGGCGATACTTTGAGGCCCTTCAGGAGTCAACACGGGACCCAGTATCTCAAATCCATCCCCGGAAGGCGTAGCCGGCGATCTTCACGGTCTCGACAGATTCCTCCACGAAGGCCTGCCAGAGACGAGAGGGATTTCCCACGCGTTTCAAAGCGTCGGGTATCGGACGGGGAGCGACCTTCAGCCCGGCTTTGCGAAAAGCACGCACGGCGCGGAACATGTGATAGTCGCTCGTCATGAGCACCTTCGATCCGGGGTCATTCGCGAGCAGCCGCGCGACGTACAGCGCGTTTTCGCGCGTGGAGGTTGCGGCCCCCTCCATCACCACGGCGTCCGGCGGCACGCCCTCGGCGATCAGAAGGCTTCGCATGTGGATGCTGGTCCGGTAGCCCGAGACCACGATCTTGCGGAAGCCGCCCTGGCGATAAGCAAGGACCGCGGACAAGCAGCGCAGAACCGTATTCTCGTCCGGGAACTCGCCGAGGTTGGCGCCCGAAATCACGATCAGGATGTCTCCCCGCGGGTCGTTCCAGGGCCCCGCGAGCCGCCTCGCATACCAGCCGACAAACGGCGAGAACGTAGCCAGGAGCATAGCCAGCCCCAGGGCTGCGCAGATGAGAACGGCGCCCCGCCGCAATTTGATCCAGACGTTCTTCACGGCAGCGCGTCCGGGTTCAGCACAGTGCCGCCCGCACCGGAGATCTGCCAGGCGCCCATCCCGGCCGCGCGGCATTCCACCCTCTTCCCGGCGGATTCCAGGTAGCTCCCTCCCACCAGGATCAGTTCCCGTGCGCCGCCCGGCGCAGTGTGAAGGCACAGCACGTCAGCGTCGCTGGCCCACGGTCCCAGACTCCACGCCCGCGCCCCGGGCGCGAAAAAGAACTGACGGCGCTCGTCGCCCGCGGCGTATTCGTAACCGCCATCCACGCGCGTCAGCCTGGCATCGGCCATCTGAGCCCCAAAGCCGATGGCCGTGACGAACTCGGCCGGGCACGCGCTGTTGGCGCTCCAACGGGCGACGGGCGCGGGAACGCGGACGCCGTATGCCGGCGAGTAGTCGTCCTCTGCGATCGTGAGGCGCCAGGATTCATCCTCGAGGCCCACTAGCGTGAGCTGTTCGCCTCCCAGCACCGAACCGCGCGCGTCAGCAAGCGGACTGGCCACCACCACCGGCCCCCGCCGCGCCAGCGTCACATCCGGCGGGAAATGCCAGTTGATCTCCAACTGATGCGTTCCTTGCCCCTCGGCCACGTCGCGCACCAGCCACAAACTCGCGCCCAATCGAAGCACCCAGCGGCGATGAGTTACGGGATCGGGCAATCGCTCATATCCCCGGTGGAGCCCTTCAAACAGGTCGAGCGTCTCGCCGGTCACCCACCTGCTCACTTCCACGCGCGGCAGAGGTCCCCATCGAAACGGCCCCGAGGGATCGGCCTGATCGAGGCCATCGACGGTCAGCGTGTTGTGCGCCGGAGTGCCGCGAAACTTATCCCGCG
>DATNLV010000723.1:0-6275 GCA_035602665.1 Bryobacteraceae bacterium
GTGCAGATGCCGCAGATGGACGGGATCGAGGCCACTCGCCAGATCCGCGCCGAGGAGCGATCCTCGGGCCTCCACGTCCCGATCATCGCCCTGACCGCTCACGCCATGAAGGGCGACAGCGACAAGTGTCTCGAGGCCGGAATGGACGACTATATCTCCAAGCCGATCCGCTTCGAAGACCTCGACCGCGTCCTGCTCGATGCGGGACGCGCCGCAGTCCCGCCCAGCCGGCAGGTCCACACGTAACCCGCGCCCGCGACTGGCCTCGAAGCGTCACGGCGGGCGGTTCCGGGCCATCCCAGGGGTGCGGCTCCTCCAAATCGGTGATAGGATAGGGTTTCGACAAAGGAAGGAGCACCACGGTGCCTGGGAAGGACAACGTTCAGATCGCACCCGCGGAAGGGAAGTTGGGGGTGCTGATTCCCGGAATAGGGGCCGTGACCACGACCCTCATCGCGGGAGTCGAGGCCGTCCGGCGCGGCCTGGGAAAGCCTATTGGTTCACTCACCCAGATGGCGACCATCCGCCTGGGAAAGCGAACCGACTGCCGGACCCCGAAGATCAGCGACTTCGTCCCGCTGGCCGGCCTGAACGACATCGTCTTCGGCGGCTGGGACATCTTTGAGGACAACGGGGACGAGTCGGCTGTCAACGCCGGCGTTCTGGAACGTCCGCTGCTCGACCAGCTCAAGGAGCCGCTGTCGGCAATCCGGCCGATGAAGGCCGTCTTTTTCCCCGAATTCGTCAAGCGCCTGCAAGGCCCCAACGTCAAAGTGGGCGGCACGAAGATGGACAAGGCGCAGGCGGTCATCGAGGACATCGAACAATTCCGCGCCTCCAGCGGCGCCTCGCGCATGGTCATGATCTGGTGCGGCTCGACCGAGGTGTTTCACCGGCCGGCCGCCGTCCACGAATCGTTGAAGACCTTCGAGTGCGGCCTGATGAAGGACGACCCGGACATTTCCGCCAGCCAGATCTACGCCTACGCCGCGCTGAAGTCGGGGATGCCGCATGCTAACGGCGCGCCGCACCTGACCACGGACTGCCCGGCGCTGCTCGAGTTGGCGCGCGACATGCGGGTACCGGTCGCCGGCAAGGATTTCAAGACCGGCCAGACCTTCATGAAGACCTTGCTCGCGCCGGGGTTCAAGGCGCGCATGCTGGGCGTGGCCGGCTGGTTCTCGACCAACATCCTGGGCAACCGCGACGGTGAGGTGCTGGAAGATCCGGGCTCCTTCAAGTCGAAGGAAGAAACCAAGCTCTCGGTTCTCCAGCAGATCCTCCAGCCGGATCTTTACCCCGACCTCTACAAGGACCTCTACCACGCGGTCCGCATCAACTACTATCCGCCGCGCGGAGACGCCAAAGAGGGCTGGGACAATATCGACATTTTCGGGTGGCTCAACTACCCGATGCAGATCAAGATCGATTTTCTATGCCGCGATTCCATCCTGGCGGCCCCGGTGGCGCTCGACATCGTACTGTTCCTCGACCTGGCGCAGCGCGCGGGCATGAAGGGCATCCAGGAGTGGCTTTCGTTCTACTTCAAAGGGCCGATGACAGCGCCCGGGCTCTATCCCGAACACGACATTTTCATCCAACTCATGAAGCTCAAGAATACGCTTCGCTGGATGCGGGGCGAGGACCTGATCACCCATCTCGGCTTGGAGTATTACGACTAGCGGCTAAGACATGAACAACGGATCGCACGGGGAAACCGCCCCTCGAAAAATACTTGTCATCGGCGGCACGCTGTTCATAGGACGCGCCTTGGTGGCCGAACTGCTCAAGGCCGGCCACGAGGTCTGGGTGTTGCACCGCAAGCCGGCGCACGACCTGGGCAAGCGCGTGGGGAGCCTGGTGGCCGACCGCAACGACGCCGATCAGATGCGGCGCGTCCTGGCGGGCCAGCGCTTCGACGTCGTCTTCGACAACGTCTACGACTGGGAGCGCGGCACCACGGCGGCACAGGTGGAGGCCACGGCGCGAGCCTGCTCCGGGTCGCTGCACCGCTACATTTTCATGTCCAGCGTGGCGGCTTATGGAGACGGCCTGAACCATCACGAAGGCGACGCCCTGGCGCCGGACGACCACCCCGACGCCTACGTTCGCAACAAGGCCATGAGCGAACGGGCGCTGTTCCGCCTTCACCAGCGCATGGGCCTGCCGATTGTGACCATCCGTCCGCCGTTCATTTACGGCCCGGGAAACCCTTACTACCGCGAGGCGTTTTTCTGGGACCGCATGCGGGACAGCCGCCCCGTGATTCTGCCGGGCGACGGACGCCGGCTGATGCAGTTCATCTACATCAAGGACCTGGTCACTTCCTGCCTGGCCGTGATGGAGGAGCCGAACGCGATGGGCCACGCGTTCAACATCGCCAATCCCCGGGCCATCACACAGGCCGAGGCGGTGCAGGCCTTCGCCGACGCGGCCGGCAAGAAGCCGCCGGTGGTGCGCGTGCCGCGCGAGCGGGTGTATCATCTGGGCGGACATCCGATGGGGCCGCGACTGTACTTCGGGTTCTACTTCGATGTGCCGCCGATCACGCTGATCGTCACCAAGGCGCAGCGGGTGATCGCGTTCAAGCCGACCGACCTGCTTGCGGGGCTGAAGGAGACGTATCGCTGGTATCTCCGCCACCACGACCGCAAGGAGATCGACTACGCGTTCGAAGACCGGCTCATGACCCCACCCGCGCAGCCGGCGCTGCACGCGGGAGCCGGCGCCGGGGCGCATTAGCCGGCGCTTTGGCAACGTAGTTGCTCCTCCTATCGTGACCGCGCCCATTCAGCGCGGAATCGAGAAGACTTGGAGGGGAATCCATGAGAAAAATCTACAGACTGGCTGTGTGTTTGGGCGCTGGGATGGTGGCCGCGACCACTTCCTGGGCTGCAGATCAGCAGGAGAATATCGACCGGCTGAACACGTCGGCAGCGGTGTTTCGCGAAATCATGGCGATGCCGGATAAGGGCATCCCGCACGACCTGCTCGAGAAGGCGCAGTGCGTCGCGATCGTGCCGGGCGTGAAGAAGGGCGCGTTCATCGTCGGCGCCGAGTACGGCAAGGGCTACTTCACCTGCCGCGAACACGGCCGCGGATGGACGGCGCCGGGAGCGGTGATCGTCGAGGGAGGCAGTTTCGGATTCCAGATCGGCGGCGAAGAGACCGATGTGGTGATGCTGGTGATGAACGACGACGGCGAGCGGCGGCTGCTGTCGAGCCAGTTCAAGCTGGGAGCGGATGCGTCGGTGGCCGCGGGACCGGTCGGCCGCACGACGGCGGCTGACACGGACCTGTACATGACGGCGGAGATTCTCTCGTGGTCGCGGAGCCGGGGCGTGTTTGCCGGTATCTCTCTGGCGGGGGCCACGGTGCGGCAGGATCTCAAAGACAACCAGGCGCTTTACGGCAGCAAGCTCTCGAATAAGGACATCATCGAGGGCAACACGCCCGTGCCGTCGGCGGCGGAGCAATTGGTGCGCACGATCGACCGGTATTCGCCACGGAAGAATGCGTCGGCAGAGTGAAGCATGTCTCGGCACGAGTGCCGAGACGGCAGCCTGAGAGGCTGCGCCACGCTAGCGTAGTGCGTCGCACATTTCGAGCAGTACAACCGACAGAGCACCAACGGTGGGACAGGCACGAATGTCGCAAAGCCGGCGAAAATTCGAGCCAGTCCCGGGCTTGCGGCCAATTCCGACACCCGACGGAATCTGCGACCCACTGCGCTAGATGGGCCAGTCGGTTGGCTCGGCGGTGGAGACGTCGAGCCAGCCTTCGGGCGGGGCTGCGTCCACGGGCAGGCCGTCCTTCCAGAGCGAGATCTGCAGTTGAAGGGACTGGCCGCGTGGGACGGCCAGCGCCCGCAGGGAGAGCCGGATCTCGAGCACCTTGCGGAAGGCGGCCTCGATGGGCGCGCCGGAATCCGCTTCGGCAAAACGGACCTCGCGGGCTTCGACGCTCGAGTCGGCGAACGCTAGCGCGACGTAGCTCTCCTTTGACGGCGCGCTCGCGGGCCGGATGGTGAGGTGCGCTTCAACGCTGGCCAGGGACGCCGTGGCGTCGAAGTCGACGCGCGCGTAGAGATTCTGGCCGTCGCTTCCGTAAGAGAGCTCCTGAATGAGGAAGCGCTTGCCGTGCATCGCGCCGGAACGGCGGTCGACGCGATAGACTCCGGCGCCAAGCCACTCGAAGTAAGAGGTCACCTGGCCGTCGATGATGGGCCGGATGGGAGCCGCGGGCGGCGTGTGCAGCGCCTGCACGGCCTGCTTGAGGATAGGGCGGGACAGCTCTTCGGGCGGCGCGAGCGCGAGCGCGCGGTACACGTTGGCGAGGTGGAGGCGGTACAACTCGTCGAACTCGGCGCGAAATGCCGAGTGGTGCTCGGGGCCGTACCACCAGCACCAGTCGCTGCCCTCGGCGATCATCAGCTCCTCGAACGCCAGTTGGCGCGCCGGGTCGGAAACGACGGAGCCGGCGACGGTGCGATCGTAGGTCTGGCGGGCGCGCGCCAGGAACTCCCAGGCGCGGTTGTCTTCCTCGGCGCCGATCCAGACGTCGAAGTTCGCGCCGATCCAGGAGCCTGGAAAGATGTGGTCGAGCGGCTGCGCTTCGACCTTGGCCAGTCCCTCGCTCATGGTGGCGGCCTCGATCTGCGGGTCGGCCGCGATCCGGGCGTAGAGCTCGCGGAGAAAAGGACGGCCATTGGCGTCGTAGTATTCCCAGGCGTTCTCGCCATCCAGAATGATGGGCACGAAAGCGTCGCGGCCACTGGCGAGAATGGGGCGGCAGTTCTCGCGGATGCGCTCCAGGAAGTCGCGCGCCGCTTCGGCCGCAGCCACGCGCTGGTAGACGAATCCGATCAGGTCGCTCAGGTAGTGATCGCGGAACACGAGAGTGATCTCGCGACCGTCGCGGCGCCAGCGGTAGGGCGTGTAGGTGTCCTCGATGCCGGCCGTGCGCTGGAGCGTGCGGCTGAGGACGCCGTTATCGGTGCCGGCCCAGGTGAAGCCCGCTTCGGCGGCGATGGCCAGCGCGTCGTCCGATACAGAACCTTCCGATGGCCAGAGGCCCACGGGCGTGGTGCCGAAACGCTGGGCGCAGAACTCGCGCGACCGGTCGAGTTGCGTGCGGGCGTCCTGCGGGTACTGAAATCGCGGCGGCAGCGGCACGTAGGGGTGAGAAACGGCGGCAACGTTGGAGTCGCACAGCAGCGGCAGGATGGGATGGTAGAACGGCGTGGTCGAGATTTCGATCTGGCCGCTCGTGGCGAATTTCTGATAGGCCGGGATCACGCGGCCCAGGAGCTCCGCCTGCTTGCGTGCCAGGAACGCCTGATCGTCCGAGGTGTAATCGCGGCCGCGGCGCACCAGGTCGCGGACGTCCGGGTCGTTCTCCAGAAGATCCTCGTCGAACCAGGCGAGTTGGGAGAGGACCTGGAGATCGCGCAGTGCGGCGGTGGTGAACAGACGCAGGGTGCGTTGCGGGTTCGAGCCCGCGGCAGACCAGGCCTGGCAGAATTCGGCATAGCGCGGAAAGCGGGCGATGGTGGGCGGCGGATTCGCCATCAGGAAGTTCCGCAGCATGAACTCCGTCTCGGCCGGCTCGAGCGCGTCGGCGGGCTTCAGCGCCACGCGCAGGAACGGGTCCACGGCCTGGCCGGAGGCGTATTCCTCCACTTGAAGCATCATCGACGGAACCAGGTTGAAGGTCTGATGCACGGTGGGGAACTGCTCGAGGGCCTGCACCATGCCGTAGTAGTCCTTGAGCGCGTGGAGGCGGGTCCAGGGCATGCGGTATTCGCGCGAGATCAGGTCCTTGTAAAACGGCTGGTGCATGTGCCAGAGGAAGCAGAGGTGGATACTAGGCACGGTCCGCTCCCTGGCGGTCGCGGCTCGGTGCGGGGGGCTGGGGGTCTCGCAAAGCCGCGCTCGGAAGACTGATGGCCGCCGATGAACGCCGATGAACGCCGATGGGATCCAAAGAAATCCTGACGGAAAACGACCGGCGGTCCGCTCCCTGACGGTCGCGGTTCGGTGCTGGTGGGCGGCTCACCGGGGCACCGCCTGGTAGGGGCGGGGGTCGGGGTCCTTCTGGAAAATGGGGGCGAGGGGCGGGGCTCCCGCATCGAAAGTCGTGATCGGCCGCAGGCCCAGGATGAGCTCGATGGTGCGGAGCACGGAGAGGGTGCTCGAGGCGGTGTGGTCGGCGGCGCCGCGTTTGACGTAGGGCGAGACGACCAGGGCCGGCACTCGATTCTTTCCGCCGGCATC
>DATNLV010000730.1:0-3799 GCA_035602665.1 Bryobacteraceae bacterium
TGCACTGGCTAAGTCACCCGAGAAGGTCGCGATCCCGAGGCGGTCTCTCACCTGCAGTGCGTTGAGCTGGGCTCGGGGGCGCACGGCCCGCTGCAGGGGACCGATCACCAACACGCCAAGGCACAGGCACGCGGCCGCCAAACCCCAAGCCCACACCGGCAATCGCGGAAATCCCGACCGTCGGCGAGCGCCTTCCTGGAGGGCGGCGGCGACGCGCGGCGGGATTCCCACGCCGGAGGGCGCCACCTGCCACGCCGTCATCTTGCTGGACACCCCCTTCAGATCGCCGGCCAGCCTCTGGCATTCCGGGCAGCCCTCCACGTGGGCCGCGGCAGAGAGAGCGCGGTCGGGCGGAAGCTCACCGTCCAGGTAGGCCATCAGCTCTTCCGGTTCGACGGGATGGTTGGTCTTGGCCATCTCACACCTCCTCCGGAGCCGGCTTGGCTTCGACGCGCAGCAGTTGATCTTTCAGGGCCATCCTCGAGCGGAACAGCCGGGAACGGACCGTGTTCACCGGGAGCCGCAGCAGGCCCGCGATCTCCGCGTAGCTGAGCTGCTCGTACTCGCGGAGCATCAGAATCTCGCGCTCTTGCGGGTCGAGGCGGCCGAGCGCCTGGCGCAGCCACAGCACCTCCTCGGTGGCGTCGTCCTTACCGGGCTCGGGGACCGGTCCCGCCGGCGGCGCGTTTCGGGCCTGGCTTCGCCGCTCGGCCGCCAGCAGTTTCAGGGCGATGCCGTAGAAGTAAGTCCGGACCAGCGCCCGCGGCTCGTAGCGCGACCTGGCGCGGATCGCCGCCAGAAACGTCTCCTGCGTGAGGTCCTCCGCGCGCTCATTCCCATCCAGGCGCCGCCGGAAGAAGCCGTAGAGCGGCTCGCGGTAGCGCGCGAACAATTCCTCGAAGGCGTCCCGCGATCCGCGTTGGAATTCGAGCATCAGGGCCTCATCGCTGGTCATGGCTGCGCGCGCCTGTTCATACCTGTAATGCCACAACCGGGCAGAAAGTTCCACGGTCTGGGAAAATAGCCGCGATGAGACTCCCGATCGCCGCACTCGTTTTGCTGGTTGCCGCAGCCGCCTTCGCCGCCCCACCGGCGACCGTGGCCGCGACTCCGCCCATGGGCTGGAACAGTTGGGACTGCTACGGCACCGCCGTCACCGAGGCGCAGGTGAAGGCCAACGCCGACTACATGGCGAAGCACTTGCGGCGGCACGGCTGGCAGTACGTGGTGGTCGATATACAGTGGTCCGAGCCGCACGCGCAGGCGCACGGCTACCGGGCGGACGCCGAGCTGGCGATGGACGAGTACGGCCGGCTCATCCCCGCCGTGAACCGCTTCCCGTCGTCAGCCGGCGGGCAAGGCTTCAAGCCGCTGGCGGACTACATCCATGGGCTGGGGCTGCGTTTCGGCATACACATCATGCGCGGCATTCCGCGGCGGGCGGTGAAGGCGAACCTGCCGGTGCTCGAGAGCAAGGTGCGCGCGGCGGACATCGCCGATCCGTACTCGCTCTGTCCGTGGAACAGCGATATGTACGGGGTCGACATGAGCCGGGCCGGCGCTCAGGACTATTACGATTCGATCCTGAAGATGTACGCGGCGTGGGGCGTCGATTACATCAAGGCCGACGACATCGCGCGGCCCGCGCACCGCGAGGAAATCGCCGCGCTGCATCGCGCCATCCTGAAGACGGGCCGGCCCATCGTGCTGAGCCTCTCGCCCGGGCCGGCCATGGTGAAGGACGCGGCGTTCCTCCAGGAGAACGCCAACATGTGGCGCATCTCCGACGATTTCTGGGACGACTGGAAGTTGCTGCGGCTGAACTTCATCCTGATGTGGATCTGGAGCGGCATGGGGCGGCCCGGCGCGTGGCCCGACGCCGACATGCTGCCGCTCGGCCGCATCGGAATCAGCGCGGAGCGTGGGGAGGACCGCATGACGCGCTTCACGCGCGTGGAACAGCGCACGCTGATGAGCCTGTGGTCGATCGCGCAATCGCCCCTGATGTTCGGCGGCGATTTGCCGAGCAACGATGAGTTCACGCTGGCGCTGATCAGCAACGACGAGGTGCTGGGGGTCGATCAGCGCGGCGCGCACGGCCGCGCGTTTGCCGAGGGCGGGCCGAGCGTGGTGTGGACCGCCGACGCGGTGGGGTCGGACGCGAAGTACGTGGGGGTGTTCAACTGGGGCGATGGCGGGGCGATCGACCTCCGCGTGGATTGGCGCGCGCTCAAGCTGCCCGAGAGGTGCGTCCTGCGCGACCTGTGGGAGAGCAAGGACGTGGGCACCATCCAGGGCGGCCACACGTTTCGCGTCGAGCCGCACGGGTCGGGGCTGTATAAAGTGAGTCCGGCGAAGTAGGGGGACGGATGCCAGGCAGCTAGCTTGACAGAGGTACTGATGAAGTTGGAATTCGAAGAAGACCGTGGCAAGAAACCTATCAAGAGCGAGGTGACGCGGATTGATCGTGTGCGGGATGCCGATATTCACTGCTCGACATTCCGCCACTCGACTGGGCGTTTCTCAAGAACGTGACGGTGGCGTTGCCACCTCGTGAAAGAGCGACCGGCGGATCGGGCTCCGGCCACGACACCATCGGTTCGCCAGAGTAGCGCGCGCTTTGCTACCGGACGGAGCGCTTGCGGGCACGCGCCAGCAGGCACAGCAGCCCAGCTCCCAAGAGCGTCAGGGTCGCCGGTTCGGGGACACCGCTGAGGACGTCGAACGCACCGAGCGCCTGGCCCTGGCTGGTTTCGGGCCAGGTGGCCCCGCCGTCGAGAGACTCCGCGAGCGTACCGCTGACGTTCTGGTTATTCTGATTCCAAGCGAGGAACCCGGTCGCACTCTGGATCGCCAGGAAGTAGGTCTGACCCGTTGTGAGGCTGGGACCTGCCAAGACAGGGATCATCACTACGTCACAGCAAAGGCCGAAGCTATCTGTCGGCGTGACATTCCAAGAACCCAGCTCGACGTCTGGGACGCCGGCGTTAGCGGTCCATAAGCTTACCGTGGCGTCTCCGTTGCTGATCGAGGCGAGTGCCACATCGATCTGACTCACGTTGCCGCCGGCCGCGGCGGTGAACTCGCTAGCTGGGCCATACTGACCAAAACCGGTCTGGCCGACCGTCCATCCGCCGCAGCAATTGTAGCTGTCGCCGGGGCCAAAATCGCTAAACATCACGCCAGCCCAGGTGGGGAGGCTGGTAACACATAAGGCCAGCATCAACATCAAGGCGAACCGAAACACACGCTTCATTGCTTTTCTCCGTGGGTGTTTCTGTGTCTCATGCCGCGGCATCGTTTGGATTCCGGGCGTACCCGGGAAGGCCGCGACCGTAAAGGACAAACAAATCTCTTAATCGGCTATTATCGGACCTCTGCCTTCAGAGCGCAAGTGGCCGGAGAGAACAGGAGTACCGGTACGCTCTACCCGACCGGCAGTTCCTGGCGCGCCGCCGGCTTCGGCAGACGCCCCACGAACTCGCCGATGCGACGCACCGCCTCCATCAAGCTCTCGTAGGACGCCGCGTAGCTGAAGCGCAGGTAGCCGTCGCCATCCTCTCCAAAAGCCGTGCCGCTGAGGCACGCCACGCCAGCTTCGTGCAGCAGCCGGTGGGCCATCTCGCGCGAGGTGAGGCCCGTCCCGGCGATGTTCGGAAATGCATAGAACGCTCCGCCGGGCAGGGCGCAGCGGAAACCGGGGATTGCGTTGAGGCCCGCGCAGAAGGCGTCGCGGCGGCGGCGGAATTCGGCGACCATGCGCTCGACATCGTCCTGCGGTCCGTTCAGCGCCGCGATG
>DATNLV010000740.1:0-8711 GCA_035602665.1 Bryobacteraceae bacterium
TCTGACTCTCGAGATTCGCGAAGCTTCGGAGCAGCAATCCCGCGCCCACCAGGAGCGTGAGCGAGACGGCGACCTCGCAGATGACGAGCGCCGTGCGGGTGCGCGCGCTGGCACGGCTTGCGCCGCCGCGTCCTCCCTCCTTGATCGCGGTGTTCAGGTCGGTGCGCGCGCTCTGGAGTGCCGGCACGATCCCGAACAGAATGCCGGTGAGGGCCGAAACCAGGACCATGAAGGCTAGGGCGCGCCCGTCGAGGCGGACGGAATCGACGAGCGGGAGGTCGCCGGGATTCATGACGCGGATCATCTCGATGCCGGCCCAGGCGAGGGCCAGACCCGCCATGCCGCCCGCCACCGCCAGCAGCAGGCTCTCGGTGAGCAGCTGCCGCACCAGGCGGCCGCGGCCTGCGCCGAGGCTGAGCCGCAGCGCCATCTCGCGCTGGCGGACGGTGGCGCGCACCAGCATCAGGTTGGCCACGTTGACCACCGCGATCAGCAACACCATCCCTACGGCGCCGGCCAGCACCAGGATGGCGGGCTCGAGCGTGGTGCCCAAGAGCGCGCCGCGGAGGTCGCGGACGGGAAGCGCCAGGCGCTTGTAGTCGGGGTTCTGCTGCATCATGCGCTGCGCGATGTTGTTGGTCTCGGCCTGCGCCTGCTCGAATGTCACGCCCGGCTTCAGGCGCGCGACGCCGCGATAGAACCAGGGGCCGTAGCGGGTGGGCGGGTCGAGCCTGAGGTTGGTCCAGACCTCGGTTCCCCGGCGCGGGAAAGCGACCGCGGCTGGCACGACGCCGATCACGGTGGCGGGTGTGCCGTTCACCAGGACCGCTTCCCCCAGCACGGCGGGACTGGCGGCAAAGCGTCTGCGCCAGATCGACTCGCTGAGCACGGCGAGCGATGTGGTTGCGGGTTTGTCGTCGCCGGCCGCGAAGGCGCGGCCGATCAGGGGACGCACTCCCAGGGTGGAGAAGAAACCGGCCGTGACCGTGGCGCCCTGCACCTGCTCCGGGACGCCTTCCTTTCCGCCGATGTCCATGCGCAGGCCGCGAAACAGGGAGGGATCTTCGAACGCGTGGTTGTTCTCGCGCCACATCAGGTAGTCGCGTATGCACATCGTGCCAAACTGAAAGTCGCGCGGGAAGAAGCGCATCGAGACGACCGCGACGCGATCGGCATCGGCATAGGGCAGGGGGCGCAGCAGGATGCCGTAGGCCACGCTGAACATGGCGGTATTGGCGCCAATGCCCAAGGCCAGCGCCAGAACCGCGACCGCGGTGAACGCGGGGTTCTTGCGCAGCGCGCGGGCGCCATAGCGGACATCGCGGAGGAGCTCTTCCACCAGGCGGCCGGCCCTGGCGTGCCGGACCTCTTCCTTGACCTGCTCCATGCCGCCCAGCTCGATGCGCGCGGCGCGCAACGCCTCCGCCGCGTCCATGCCGGCGGCTCGCTTCTCCGCCGCCAGTTGCTCGACGTACGCGCGCAGCTCGTCGTCGAGGTCCCGCTCGAGGCGCCGGCGCGTCCAGAGATTGCGCAGGATCGGCATGGGCGATGTGCTCCTATCGAAAGTCTATACGTATCTCCTATAGAGTGTCAATAGGTACGGCTACAGGGCTTCGAAGACGCCTTTCTCCCGGTTCTTTCGAACGCGGTCCCAGGCGAACCAGCGGCCGTTCATCGCAATGTACACGCCGTGGGGCAGGGTCTGTACGAAGGCCAGCGCGCTGCCCAGGTTGAACATCCCATCCGAGCTGCCGAACTTGTAGGGGACCATCGCTCCGGTGAGCACGATGGTCTTGCCCTGAATCTCGCGGCCCAGGTGCGCGGCGGTTTCGACCATTGTGTCGGTGCCGTGGGTGACGACGATGCGGGTTTCGCGGGCGTTGCGGCACTGGGCGGCGATGGCCTGCCGGTCGTCTTCGGTCATGTGCAGGCTGTCGATCATCATCAGCGTGCGGACCTCGGTCGCCAGGAGGCAGCGTCCCAGGCGGAGCATCTCGGGTACGTGGGTGTCCTGAAAGAAGAGCTGGCCGTTGAGTTCGTTGTACTCCTTGTCGAACGTCCCCCCGGTGACGAAAACACGAATGGGCTCGGATGTCATTCTCGGTTTCCCCTCTCCTTGCGCCGCGCCGCGCGCAACCCCGATGATATCAGCAGGACCGGATGCAAAGCTTCCTGATCGTGCTGTTCCTGGTGATCGTTCTGTCTCTGTTCTCGCCCGCGCTCCAGGGCGCGCTGCGCGGATTCTTCATCGGGCGTCCGGCGGCGGTCTTCGCCGTGCCGTGCGCGCTCACGGCTCTTTTCGCCTGCGTGCTCGCGGAGAGCGGTGGATGGAGCACGGCGTTCGTGCTGCTGGTGGCGGTCTACACGTTCGTTCCCACCGCGCTCGCTTACGCGCGCAAGCCCCGGCTCGACTTCGCGGCCATTTTGCTGCTCTGGATGCCGATCGAATTCGCCACCGGCCGGCAGTTGATCCCGCGCGCGGTCTGGGGACTCGCCAACATCGCGGCGCGCGGCACGGCGCTCACTCTGGCGCTGGCTTTGTTTCTGCTGTTCCGCAACCTGCCCCTCATGAAGTACAACCTGCCGCGAAAATGGACTGACCTGCTTTACCCGGCCATCGGCTTAGCGGCGCTGACGCCGGTTCTCGCCGCGCTCGGCGTGTGGCTCGGGTATATGGGGCCGTTCGTGGGTTTCGGGGGCTTTCATCCCGGGGGCTTCGGGTTGTTGTGGCTCAGGACCGCGCTGGGCGTCGCTCTTCCGGAGGAACTGCTATTCCGTGCGCTGATCCAGAACTGGCTGATGCTGCGCTTCGGGTTCACCGTGCGCACGCTTGCCGTGGCGGC
Source organism: Bryobacteraceae bacterium (assembly GCA_035602665.1). Taxonomy (GTDB): domain Bacteria; phylum Acidobacteriota; class Terriglobia; order Bryobacterales; family Bryobacteraceae; genus DASWZN01. The sequence goes on from DATNLV010000740.1 coordinate 2,844, forward strand.
GCTGATCTTCGGCGCGTCGCACCTGGACAACCCGCCAGGACCGCTGCCCAACTGGCGCTACATGATTCTCGCGACCATCGCGGGCTTCGTCTTCGGCGGGGTGTTCTGGAAGTCGTCCAGCATCTGGTCGTCGGCTGGTTTGCACGCGCTGGTAAACTGTACGCGGCATGTGTTCTTCGGGTGACGGATGAAAAAGCTGGAGCTTCTGGCTGAAGCGCTCGGGGTGTTCGCGTTTATCATGGTGTTCATCTGGAGGCTGCAACTTTTCCACCCCTGGCTCGCGATCGTGGCGCCCGCATTCACTGTCGCCACGCACGTTGCGCGGCGGGAAGACATTCGGTGGCTGGGCTTTGGCTCGAAGCAGTTCCGCGCCGGGGTTCCGCTGCTGCTCGCGGCCGGCTCCGCCGCCTGTCTGTTTCTCGCGGCAGGATCGGCGGCCGGAACCATGCGCCGGATGACGCCCGGTGAGATGGCCATGGGCTTTGCCGCCTACATCGTGTGGGGCGTGTTTCAGCAGTACCTCTTGAATGGGTTCCTGGCCAACCGGCTCGCCGAATTCACGGCCCGCCCTCGGAGCCCGCTCGTTCCGCTTGCGGCGGCGGCGCTGTTCGCGCTGGTCCACCTTCCGAACTGGTTTCTGATGGCGGTGACGTTCGCGGGCGGCTACCTCTCGGTCCGCGTCTACCAGCGCTACCGCAGCCTTTACGTGCTGGGGATCGCGCATGCCTTGATCGCCTTCTCGCTCTTCCTGGCCGTCCCGGATTCGATCAGCGGGCATTTTCTTATCGGCCCGCGTTTCGTCATTGACTACTACGGCGCCTACCCCGAGTGGCTACTTTGAGCGGTGTACACTTGAAGGCATCTGGGCTCCAAGATGAAAATCCACGAACACCATCACCACGCCCCGCGTGTGACTCGCCGGGCGCTGTTCTCGACCCTGATCCCGGGCGCCCTTCTCGCGCCCTATGCTTTCCCTCAGAACGCTCCCGACACCGCCGAGCGCTTCCGCCAGATGTCGGCCGATTACGAGCGCAGGGGCCTGGCCGAGCCATTCAAAGGCATCACCGCCAACGGCGCCGTCGAGCCCGGCCTTTTCGGCCTTCACTCGACCGGTGTTTCGACCGCAGCCGTCCGCACCGCTGCCGAGCGCTTTCTGGCGAGCCTGACCCAGGAGCAGCGCGACCGCACCATGTTCGCGGTGGACGATCCGGAATGGCGCAAGTGGATGAATCAGCACTTCTACGTGCGCCAGGGAGTGAGCTTTCTGGAGATGACCGGTCCGCAACGGAGCGCCGCCTTCGGGTTGCTCGAAGCGTCGCTGAGCGCGCGTGGCCTCGAACTGACGCGCGACATCATGCGCCTCAACGAGACCCTCGCCGAGCTGAGCAATGACCACCAGTTTCTCGGCGAATTCCTCTACTTCATTACCGTGATGGGCAAACCGTCGGCCAGCGAGCCGTGGGGTTTCCAACTCGACGGGCACCACGCGATCGTCAACTATTTCGTGCTGGGCGACCAGGTGGTGATGACGCCGTACTTCGCCGGCTCGGAGCCGGTGACCGCCACCTCCGGCAAGTACAAGGGCCTCTCCATTCTTCAGGACGAGCAGAGCCGCGGTCTCGACATGTTGCTGGCGCTCGACAACGGCCAGCGCCGGAAGGCGATTCTCAACCCCGACAAGACCGGGAACTACAACCTGACGGAAGCGTTCAAGGACAATGTGGTGCTCGATTATGCCGGCGTGCCGGCCGCCGGTTTTTCCGGGACGCAACGCAAGCAGCTTCTGGATCTGGTGGAGCTTTACGTTGGCAACATGGACGAAGGGCACGCCCGCGTGAAGATGGGCGAGGTGAGCCGCCACATCGACCGCACCTCGTTCGCCTGGGTCGGCGGCGCGGATTCATCGGCGGTCTACTACTATCGCATCCACAGCCCGGTGATCCTGATCGAATTCGATCACCAGCGCCCCGCGAACCTGAGGCAATTCGCCAAAGACCCCTCGCTGCCGACCAGGCAGCACATTCACTGCGTGGTGCGCACTCCGAACGGGAATGATTACGGGAAGGACCTGCTGCGCCAGCACTACCAATCGCACGCGCACGCGTAGCAACGGAAGGGCCGATGGTCGATGGTGGATGGTCTGCTCGCACTACAATAGAGGCGTGCCGGGAGGCGATCATGCAATCTGAAACTGCGAGTGGCGTTGCCGAGGTGCTCGAGCGGCTGGGGATCGAGGAGATCAATTCCGGCGCGGGCTGGGGGGAGTGGATCGAGAAGCCTTCGGGCGGAGAGCTGGTCTCGATCAGCCCCGGCGACGGATCCGCGATCGCCAAGGTTCGCATGGCGGGCGCGGACGATTACGAGCAGGTCATGCGGCACACCTGCGACGCCTTCCTCCAGTGGCGGCTGTGCCCGGCGCCCCAGCGCGGCGAGATCGTACGCGAGATCGGCGACGAGCTGCGGCGCCACAAGGACGCCCTCGGCACGCTGGTGAGCCTGGAGATGGGCAAGATCCTCGCCGAAGGCAAAGGCGAGGTGCAGGAGATGATCGACATCGCCGGTTTCGCGGCCGGCCTTTCGCGCCAGCTCTACGGGCTCACGATGCACAGCGAGCGGCCCGGCCACAGGATGTACGAACAGTGGCATCCGCTGGGGGTGGCCGGCGTCATTTCGGCGTTCAATTTCCCGGTGGCGGTGTGGTCGTGGAACGCGCTGATCGCGGCGGTCTGCGGCGACTGCACTCTCTGGAAGCCTTCTTCGGAGACGCCGCTCACGGCCATCGCGGTTCAGAAGATCTGCGACCGCGTGATGGCGCGTCACGGCTGGAGCGGAGTCTTCAGCCTGGTGATCGGGCGCGGCTCGGTGGTGGGCGAAACGATGCTCGAAGACCGCCGCCTGCCGCTCATCAGCGCGACCGGCTCGTGCCAGATGGGCTACCGCGTGGCCGAGAAAGTCGCGCGGCGGGTTGCCCGCAGCATCCTCGAACTCGGCGGCAACAACGGCGTGATTGTGATGGACGACGCCAATCTGGACCTGGCGCTTCGCGCGGTGCTGTTCGGTGCGGTGGGGACGGCCGGCCAGCGCTGCACCACCATCCGCCGGCTGTTCCTTCAGCGCGGCATCGCGAAGCGCATGACGGAGTCGCTGGTGGCGGCATGGCGGCAGATCCGGATCGGCAACCCGCTTGAGGCGAGCACGGTCATGGGACCGCTGGTCAGCCAATCGGCGGTGACGGATATGATGGAGGGACTCGCGCGGATTCGCGAGCAGGGCGGCGAGGTGCTGTGCGGCGGCGGCCGGCTCGATCTTCCGGGCGGATGCTACGTGGAACCGGCGATCGTGCGGGCGCGGCCGGAGCTGCCGTCATTGAAGGACGAGCTGTTCGCGCCGGTGCTCTACCTGGTGGAATTCGATGACATCGAGGAGGCGCTGGCGTGGCACAACGACGTGCCGCAGGGGCTCTCGTCGGCGATGTTCACCACCAGCCTGATCTCGGCCGAGACGTTTCTGAGCGCGCGCGGGAGCGACTGCGGGATCGCCAACATCAACATCGGCACCAGCGGCGCGGAGATCGGGGGCGCCTTCGGCGGCGAGAAGGAGACGGGCGGGGGGCGCGAGGCGGGCAGCGATTCGTGGAAGGCTTACATGCGGCGGCAGACGGTGACCATCAACTGGTCGGGGGAGTTGCCGCTGGCGCAGGGGATCGAGTTCAAGGTGTGAAGAGGGGGGATGGCGGTCTATCAGGCCGTGCCCCACTGCTGCTCGAGCATGCGGGCGTACTCGCCGGAGGCGTAGAGCTGGAAGTCGAAGCTCTCGGCCGGGATGCGGGGGAAGCGGAAGAGTTGCTGGCGGCAGGCGAAGAGGCCGTCGGCGAAGTGGTGGTAGTGGCGCATGAAATCGGGCGCCAGAGCATCCCGCGACGGCAGCGATTCGAAGATCGCGTGCAGCCCGAGGGCGCGGGCGAAGATAGAGTTGTATTCGTGAACGCCCCAGGCGCGCAGTTTCTCGCGAACTTCCGGAGGGGTGTCCTCGACCAGCAGGACGACGAAGCTCTCCGGCCGGACGCCGGTCTGTAGCAGTTCATCGTTGCGCTCGGCGAAATCCATGCATTGCATCACCCAGCGCAGCAGGTCTTTGCCCAGGTAGTACAGCATGGTGATCTCGCAATAGCGGCCGATCAAGAGGCGCTCTTCGAGCCGGTTCGGCGCATCGGCGTCGGCTGGCAGCAAGCCATGAATCATCAGGCTCGCACGGGACGCATCGACGAGTTTGCCTGGCCCGTTCGCGTCCGCAAACGGATGCAGGATTAAAGGAGGCAGTTTGCAGGCCATTCGGTTTGGGAGCCCGGCTGGCCCCTGTACTTCGAATCGGCGCGGCGCGGGGGATCTTTAGCAAAAACAATTCGGGCCACGAATGCACACGAATAAAGGCCAAGAAGCTTATTCGTGTTCATTCGTGGCCAGTGTCTTGGGACCTTCGCTCTACATCGTCCAGCGAATTGCCGTGACGAACTGGTGTGTTCTGAACCCTTCGTATAGGTAGAACGGCTGATCCAGCGAGTACCAGCGCCACTCGCTGTAGAACTGCATGTGCTCGCCGAGCGGGAAGGCCACGCGCGCCAGCGGCTGGTAGTAGTGCGCCGGGCGGCTCCCCGCGGATTGGAACAGCGACCCACCGAACGACACCTTGGGAGCGAATGTCCAGTGCGGCGACGGCAGGTCGGCCAGAAGCGTCGCCGTGTGCGCGTTCTCGCGATAGTCCGAGATCGCGCCGGTGAAGGTGTTCGGCACCAGATAGGTGATGTTGGAGTGGATGGTGCTGCGGGTGTAGTCCCCGTTCAGCGAGAAACCCTTCCACTTCTCGGGGGTCCAGGAGACGGCCAGCGTGTTGTCGCGGCTGAGCAGGCTGTACTTGATGGCCGGGTCCGGGTTCGTGTTATTCAGCACGCTGACGCGGGCGGTGAACTCCAGGCCGGCCACGGGAGTGTATTTGCCCATGATCCTGGCACGCTGGTAATCGTTGAGGCTGGTGCGGAAGTAGCTGCGGTCGCCGGGCGAGGCTTCGAAATCGACCGTCGCGCGGAACTTCGCTTTGGAGCGGAAGCTCAGCCCGCCGATCCCCACGCTGCGGCGCAGCGTGCCGTTCTCGGTTGTGGCGCCGGTCGAGCCCTGGACCGTGATCGATGCCGGGGCGATCGCCTCTCCCCAAACGTAGCGGTACCCGCCGCGCAGCGTGATCATGGGCGTGATGTCGAACAGCACGTCGGTTTCCTGCTGGTTGTAGGTGGCCACGAACCGCTCTATGTCGAGGGCGGTGAGGGTGAGCGGTGTTCCTCCCGGAGTGCCTCCCGTGGCGCCCTGTTTGGTGAGGAGCAGCTGGTCCGTCAGCAGCGCCGAGCCGGCGTCGTGCAACTGGTCCGTCATCCACGATTCCAGAATGCGCAGGCGGCCGTGGAAGGGCTTCAGCTCAATACTGGCGCTGCCGGCCGGGTGCGGCTGCTTGGCCAGCGCGTCGATCACACTGGACTCCGAGCCGAAGAACGCGGGGATCGCCAGGTCGATGAAGTTGCCCACGTTGGACTGGCCGAAGTTCGCCGTCATGTGCGGCTGGCTGTAGAGGAACTGCGCCGAGATATCCGCCCAGGAGACCGGGTTGGCGGTGAACAGCGCGCGGCTGAAGAGGCCGTCGCCGCGGACCGCGTAGGACTCGGTGCCGGAGGTGAGGAACAACTGCTGGCCCAGGATCGGCGTCAGCACGTTCCCATCGCTGGTGCCGGCGCTGTGGATTGCCTGGTTGTTCTGGGAGGTGTAGCCGCCCTGCTCGAGCGTCAGGTGCCAGTGGTTGTACTCGAAGCGGACCCCGGCGCGG
>DATNLV010000742.1:0-3165 GCA_035602665.1 Bryobacteraceae bacterium
CAGCGGCGTCACGAACAGCGCCAGCACGAACAGCAGGCCCACCACCACCGCCGTAAACCCGCTGCGCCCGCCCGCCGTAATGCCCGCCGCGCTCTCGATGTAACTCACTACCGTGGACGTTCCGGCGAGCGAGCCCGCCACCGTCGCCGTGGCATCCGTAAACAGGATCCGGTCGATGCGTGGGATGCGGCCCTGGCTATCGATCAGCCCGGCCTTCTTCGTCACCCCGATCAGCGTGCCGATGTTGTCGAACAGATCCACGAAGAGGAACACGAACACCACTTCCAGGAACCCCAGCCGCAGCGCGGCGCGCACGTCGAGCTTGAACAAGGTGGCGCTCAGGTCGGACCAGTGGAGCGTCTGCGGATGCCAGTGCACCATCCCGAAAGCCGCGCCCACGGCGGTGGTGCCCAGGATGCCGATCAGCATGGCCGCTTTGACGCCGCGCGCCATCAGCCCGCCGGTCAGCGCCAGTCCGAAGAGCGCCAGCAAGGTGCCCGGCTCCCTCAGATGACCAAGCGTCATGGTGGTCTCGGGGTTGGCGGCGATGATGCCCGAGCCGCGGAAGCCGATCAGCGCGATGAACAGGCCGATGCCCGCGGCTACCGCGGCGTATAGTTCATGCGGAATCGCGGCGACGATCAGCTGCCGGATGCCGAACGCGGTCAGCAGAAGGAAGGCCACGCCGGAGAGGAACACCGCACCGAGCGCGGTCTGCCACGGAATGCCCATGCCCTTCACCACCGTGTAGGCGAAATAGGCGTTGATGCCCATCCCGGGAGCCAGGGCGATGGGGTACCGCGCGAAGACGCCCATCAGCAGGCTGGCGAACGCGGCCGAGACGCAGGTGGCCGCCGTCACCGCCGCCAGCGGCATCCCCGCGTCGTGCAGCATGGCCGGGTTGACGAAGATGATGTAGGCCATGGTGAGGAACGTCGTCAGCCCGGCGAGAATCTCGGTCCGCCAGTTGGTGCCGAGCTCCTGAAATTCGAAAAAGCGTTCGAGGGATTTCATGGAACACAAACTTGGCCACGAATGAACACGAATGGACACGAATAAGACATTCACTTACTCGCCGGAGGCGGCGCCGGCTGCGGTTTCGCGGCCAGAAGGTCGAGGAGAAAACCGCCCGAACCTTGCGGCAGCAGCGTCAGCCGCGCATCGCTCTCGAGCAGCTTCTGGCTCTCCAGGATATCGAACAGCGCGCCCGCTACGTCCGGGTCGGCCGCGATTTCGGCCAGCGCGGTGCCGATCATATTGGGACGGATCCCGGCTGCCTTGGCGAACTCGACCGCGGCCTCCCGCTCAGCCGAGCTGGTGATGATGCTCACCTGGTTGGCGCCGTCCTGCTTGATCGCCGATGTCACCTGGCGCAGGCGGTTCACCACCTTCTCCTCGATCTGTTTGATCATGCCGGAGTCGCGGAAATGCACCTTGCGGATGTAGACCGAGCCCAGCGTATAGCCCCAGGCCTGCGACTTCTCGGAGACCTCCGCCCGGACGGTCTGGCTCATCTTGTGGCGCGTCTCGAGCATTTCCGCCAGCGGCATGTTGCTCAAGCAACGCACGGCGGCGTTCCGGACGTTGGCGCGCAGTGAGCCGCGCGGGTCCGCGTTCTTGAACAGAAACGCGACCGCGTCGCTCACCTGCATTTCATACCAGATGCCGATGCCCATGGGCGCGCCTTCTTCCGAGTTCACCGGCTCGCTGCGAAGGTACTCCTGGTCGAGGCGCAGATCCAGCGTGTAGCAGTTGCCGAGGAAGTTGACGATGAACGCCGCCGGCCCGAGTTTCCGCGGCAGGAAGTGGAGCCCCGGTTCCGTGAGAATGCCGATCACCTGGCCGAACAGCACGTAGACCTTGCAGGTGCGTTCCTGCACCGTGGTGTAGAAGCCGAAGATGCGCATCAGCCCGAGCAGAAGCGGCTCCAGGACGAAAGGCGCCACGAAGGCCGCCGCCACCGCGATCAACCAGTCGGTTGCGGAGTTCATTGCTTCACCTCCAGAAACACCTGCTGGGCCTTGGCATAAAGAGCCAGGCGCACATTTCGCACATAGGTGCCGAGCGCGCCGGGCCCGTGTTGTTTGAGGCCCGCCAACTCTTCGGACATCTTGCGCAGCGGCGCGACCTCGGCCTGCGCCTTCAGCGTTTCGATCTCGACCGCGCGGCGCGACTGCACGATCTTCTGATCGGCGGCGGCCTGCGCCAGGCTGATGTCGCTCGAGACCTGGTTGTGCGCGGTGTTGATGGCCGCGAGCGCCGATTCCACCTCCGGCGGTGGATCGATGCCGGTGATCAGCGATGCGTCGAGCGTCACGCCGTAGCGCGCGGCGGTGGCGCGGCACTCGGCATCCATGTAGTCGTTCAGGTCGCGCAGGTTCTTGCGCAGGTCGTTGATGGAGACGCCGGCCGCGTCCGCGCCCAGAAGCGTGGGTGCGCCGGCGGCCGGGGCGTCTGCCGTTACCGGCACGGGCTTCGCTTCGAAGTTCGCGATCTTCTGCCGCAGCACGGAGACGAAGTATCCCATCACGTGAACCACGGGCCGCTTGATGCCGAACAGGAACGCGTACAGATTGCTTTCGGCGACCGAATAGCGGATCTGCCCGGTCAGGCCGGTATTGAGCTGGTCCTTCGTGACCGCTTCCAGAATCGTGCCGCCGGAGTTGGCCTGCGGGGTCTCCAGATCGACCGCCATGTTCATGGTCTCGGTGGCGACAGAGACCTTGTATACCTTCTCCCAGGGCATCTTGAAGTACGGCCCGCCGGGCGCGATGACGCGGACCTGTGGGTAGCAGTAGCGGGGCCTCTCTTCGGGCAGCAGTTGCTCGGCGAGAGGAAGGTCGAGAGTGGTTTTGCCGCCAGGCACGCGCTCCGCGCGCCCGAACGCCGTTTTGAGCGCCCGTTCGTTCTGGTCCACCGTGTACACGCCCATAAGGAAGAAGCGCACGATGACCCAGGCGGCGATTCCGATCAGGAAGCCGGTGAGGATCGACATGGCTGGTTAGTATACAGGCTTCGCAAGCTCGCAGCTTGCTTCGCAGCTATCAGCTGTCAGCTGTCACCTAGATTATGCACGCGTCGTGCCTGGGTAACGAGCACCTCCTGAGAGTTCGATAAGCGCAGACCATTTCGGCAAGCCCTTTGGGTTTGGACAGATGCAGGCGG
>DATNLV010000751.1:0-2890 GCA_035602665.1 Bryobacteraceae bacterium
CATCCGGATCCCGGACGACAAGTTCCTGCTGGTCTCCATCTTCGGTTGCGACGTCGAGACTTTCCTGGCGGCGGCGCGCACGCTGGCTCCCATCGCCGACGGCTTTGAGCTGAATATGTCCTGCCCGCACGCCAAGGGCTACGGCGCCGAGATCGGCCAGGACCCCGAGCTGCTGAAAAGCATCACCGCCGCGGTCGTGAACGCAGTCGCCGTTCCCGTGTTCGTCAAGCTGGCCGCGATTCTTCCCAATCTGGGCGAAGCCGCGCGCGCCTCGCTGGCCGCGGGCGCCGCCGGAATCACCGTGACCAACACCATCGGCCCGGCGATAGCGGACGTGGGCGACCAGCCCATCCTCTACAACAAGCTGGGCGGGCTTTCGGGCGACGGCATCCGCCCCATGGGCCTGCGCGCCGTCCAGCAGGTGCGCGACGCGGTGGGGCCGGGGCCGGTCATTATCGGAATGGGCGGCATCGCGTCGTCTGAACACGTGCGCCAGTTCGCGAAGGCCGGGGCCGACATCTTCGGCATCGGCAGCGCGCTCACCGGCCTCGACAGCGCGCAGATGCGCGACTATGTGCGGGACCTGGCATCCGGAGCCGCCTGCCAGTGCTCCTGCGAGACGCGCGTCCCCATGGATTACGTGCCCGCGCGCATCGCGTCTCGCGTCGACTTCACGCCGTCGCTCTTCAAGCTGACGCTCGATCGCCTGCCCGAAGACTACCGCGATGGCGACCTGGCGGGGAAGTTCTTCTTCCTCTGCCTGCCCGGCGTGGGCGAGAAGCCGTTCGCGATCTTCTCGGCTTCCGAGCGCAGCATCATCGTCCGCACAGTCGGCATCTTCACGCGCGCGTTGGCTGAGCTGAAACCCGGCGCCGAGATCCTGGTCCGCGGGCCCTACGGAACCGGCGTGCCGGACTTCACCGGCCGCACGCTGGTGTTCGCCGGAGGCGGCACCGGATCGGCGTCCCTGCTCGAGATCGCCTACAAGCTGTGGTCCGGCAACCAGCAGATGTTCCTGCTCGGCGCACGCTCGCGCGATCAGCTCTACGACCTCGAAAAGTTCGAGCGCCTCGGGCCGGTCCGCGTGGCCACCGATGATGGCACCGCCGGATTCCACGGCCTGGTGCCCGACCTGCTTCGGGCCGCGCTCGACGAAATGCCGCCGGCCGAGCGCGAGCGCGCCGTGTTCATCAACTGCGGCCCGGGGCCGATGGTGCTGCGCTGCTTCGAGGTTCAGGAACCGATCGCGCCCGCGGACCGCATCATCGGCTCCATCGAGTACATGACCAGCTGCGGCGTCGGCATCTGCGGCAAATGCGCCAGCCCGTCGGGGGCGCTAAGCTGCATCGACGGACCCTTCCTGCCGCTGCGCGACTTCCGGGGGTAGAGACGGGGTCCCTACCACTCGGCGCGGATGGACAGTTGGAGTTGGCGCGCAGGAGTAGCGGTGTGGCTGATGACCCCCGACGAATCCACGCCCAGAATCCGGTTGGGTAGCGCCAGATTCGTGCGGTTCAAAAGGTTGAAGGCCTCGACGCGGGCCTTCATGCGCAGCCGCTCGCCCACAGGGAAAGTCCTGGCCAGCGCCACGTCGGCGGTGGCCATCCATGGCCCGCGAACAACATTGAATCCCTCATTGCCGTACTGGTAAAGCGGCGGCGTCTCGAACGCGCGATCCGGATCGTTCGGATCGAGGCTGGTGTTAAACCAATGCAGGTACGAGCGCTGGGCGGAGGGCAGCGAGCCGTCCCCGATTCGGTTGGGAAGCCAGAAGCCGCCGTTGTTCAACCCGTTGACCGCAAGTTCGGGAGTGAACGGGAAGCCGCTCTGGGCGACGACGACGGCGCTGGTCTGCCAATTCTCCAGGGCCGTCCGAACAATGCGCGAGCCCACCTTGCACGGTACGTCATAGACGGCTGCCAGCACCAGCCGGTGTCTGACGTCGTACGAGGAAGCGGAGCGCATGCCTCCCAAGTAGTAGACGTTCTGCGGGCCGTCAGGACGGCTGGACTGGTCGCTTGAAGGCGCGCTGGAGTCGTCTTCAGCCTTCGCGAAGGTGTAGGAGGCCTGAAACTGAATGCCGGAGGCCGATCGCCGCGTCATCTTAGCCTGGCCGCCATAGTATGTCGAGCCTCCGGCAAGGCTCAGGTATTCGATCCGGGACACACTGGGAGAACTCCACGCCCACCGGCGGGCCGCAAACACGGTCGAGTCTGGCGGCGGCTGGTTGATGTTATAGCTGGAATACCAGTGCGCGCCCATCGCGCCGGTGCCACCTATCTCCAACATCAGCGCTGGCCCGAGACGCTGTTGGAGAAAGAGGCCCCACTGTTCCGCGTCCGAGGTGTAAGGCTGCGTGTCGGCGGCATAAATCGCGCCTCCAGCCGCGTTGAGCGCGGCCGGCGTGGTTAGGGGAACCGACTGCGGGGCAGGCAAGCCCTCGGCCAGACTGGGGCCCACCAGGAGCGAGCCGTTGAAGAAATCCTGGCGGGATGCGAAGGGCGGGTTGCGCGCCAGGCTGCCCTCGGAGAGATAAGCGCCGGGGTCGTAGTCGGTACTGTAGCCGCCTCTAAGCACAGTGGCCCCGCTCGGCGAGAGGTTGACCGCGAAGCCTATCCGCGGCGCGATGGCGTGCTTGTTGTACGACCGCCCCGCATAGGGATTCACGCCGCCTTGGCCGGCGAATTGGTCGAGCGCCGGGGTGAGCCTCAGAAGGTTGAAGTTGACCAGCCGGTCGCCGGCCTCGGTGACAGGAGGATAGAGCGAATAGCGAACGCCGGCGTCGATCACCAGCCACGGCCGTACGCGGATTTGATCCTGAGCGAACCCGGCCCACTCCCAACCCCGCAGGCGGAAAGGCTGAAACTGAATGTCGCGGCGAACCTCGGAC
>DATNLV010000754.1:0-9843 GCA_035602665.1 Bryobacteraceae bacterium
GATCGGGACCAGGCAAAGCGGAGGGGCTGCCCGCCGAGTCGACACTACCGAGATGATCGAAGACGCGAACTCCGGGCTCAATCAGGCAGTCGCGAGGAGGCCGTTATGAGCTGCCTCGACCAATAGCGACCACTTCAGATAAACTGACAGCGATGACAGCCATGCGCTCCGTCGCGGTGTTCGATCTCGGTGGCGTGCTGATTGACTGGAACCCGCGCCACTTATATCGCAAGCTCTTCGATGGAGACGAGGAAGCGATGGAGCACTTTCTGGAGACGGTTTGCACACCTTCCTGGAACGCTCAGCAAGATGCCGGACGAACGTTTGCCGATGCCTGCGCCTCCCTGAGGTTGGTTCATCCGCGCCAGGCGGGTTTGATTGACGCCTGGTTCGAGCGTTATGACGAAATGCTGGCGGGGCCGATTCCCGGCACCGTCGACCTCCTCACGGAACTGCGCGCTCGCGGGGTTCCTCTGTATGCCCTCAGTGACTGGTCCGCGGAAACTTTCCCTGTAGCCCTGAAGCGATTCGAGTTCTTGCAGTGGTTTCGAGGAATCTTGATTTCTGGCCAGGCCGGACTGTTAAAACCCGACCCGCATTTTTATCAGCTTTTCCTTGAGACTTTCGCAATCGATCCGGCCCGCGCCATCTACATCGACGACCGGAAACCGAACGTAGCGGCCGCTGCTGCCTTTGGCATGGAGGGCATCCTATTTACCGATCCACCTGCGCTTCGGGCAGAGCTGGTGAGGGTTGGGTTGCTTCCAGGATAACGCCTACCCGGCGAAAAAGGCCGCCCGTTTCCGGGGGCGAGCTTTGGTAGGGGTGGGCGCGTGCGGGGCCGGCGCTACTTCGAGGGGTATGCCTATGGCTCATTGAACTTCGAGCGTCGCCTTCAACAAATCGCGGTCGCGCGACGACGGTCCGACACGGATCTCGAACTCGCCGGGTTCGACCACGCTACGTCCCTCGGCATCCACAATCTGGAACGATTCCCTGGGCAGGGTCACCGCTACCGCTTTCTTCTCTCCGGGCGCGAGGTGAACGCGCGCGAAGCCCTTGAGCGCCTTGTTCACCCAAGTGGCGGAGGTCACGACGTCGGTGACATACACCTGCACGATCTCGTCACCTTCGCGGCGTCCGACATTCTCCACGTCCACCGAGACCGTCGCGGCCTGCCCGCGCGCCAGCGCCGGAGCGCCGAGCTTCAGATTCGAGTAGCGGTATTCGGTGTAGCTCAGGCCGTGGCCGAAGGGAAACAGCGGCTCCTGGGTCAGATCCGCGTAGCGATCGCCGTGCTGCCCGCGCACCTGGCTGTAGAACACCGGCTGCTGGCCCACGTGGACCGGGATGGAAATGGTGAGCCTGCCCGACGGATTCAATTGGCCGAACAGCGCCTCAGCGAGGGCGCGCCCGCCCTCCATGCCCGGGTTGAATCCTTCGAGGATCGCAGCAGCCCGTTTGGCCGAAGGCGGCAGCACCAGCGGCTTGCTGTTTACCAGCACGACCACCATCGGCTTGCCGGTCTTCTCCAGCGCGTCGAGCAGCGCGATCTGGCCGCCCTGCAGTTCGAGCGTGGCGGTGCTGTTCGTCTCGCCGATGAAACGCAGGTGATCCCCCACCACCACGACGATCACGTCAGACGCCTGCGCGGCGGCAACCGCCGGCGGGATTCCCGAGAGATCGGCGTCGACGATCGAGCAGCCGCGTTCATAGCGAACCACGCCGCCGGAGGGGGCCAGGGCGCGGATTCCATCGAGCACGGTTGTCGTTTTCTCGCGGGGTTGCTTGCCGGCTGATGGCGGATGTTGCGGCGAACCCAGACTCCAGTCGCCCAATTGCTGTTGGTCGTCGTCGGCGTTGGGGCCGATCACCGCGATCGACTTTGCCTTCGCCGGATCGAGCGGCAGCACGCCGTTATTCTGTAGAAGAATGAGGCTCTGGCGCGCGGCGGCGAGATTGACGGCCCGATGGTCCGCCCGCGCGGTTTCGACGGCGGCACGAGCGAGATCGGCCCGGCGCGGATTCTCGAACAGGCCCATGCGGAACTTCAGCGCGAGCAGGCGGCGCACAGGCGCGTCGATTTCGGATTCGGCCAGGCGGCCGCTGTGGACGGCCTCGAGCGCGCCTTCATAGAACTGCGGCGTGGTCATGATGATGTCGTTGCCGGCTCGCAGCGCCATGATCGCGGCGTCCGCATAAGTCCTGGCGACCTTTTGCTCGATGACCAGCCGGCCTACGTTGTTCCAATCGGTCACCACGACACCTCGAAAACCCCATTCGTTCTTGAGGACGTCGGTGAGCAGCCAGTGATTGATCGTGGAAGGCTGTCCGTCGATGGACTGGTAGCCGGTCATGAAGGTCATCGCGCCGGCGCGGACGGCACGCTCGAACGGCGGCAGGAAGAAACTGCGCAGCTTGCGGCGCGAGAGATCGGCTTCGGAAGAATCGCGGCCGCCCTCGGTTTCCGAATAGCCGGCGTAGTGCTTGGCGGTGGCGAGCACCGCGGCCGGATCGTCGAGGCCTTTGCCCTGGTAGCCGCGGATGAGCGCGGCGCCGAATTCGCCGATGAGGTATGGGTCCTCGCCAAACGTTTCATCGATCCGTCCCCAGCGCAGATCGCGGGCCAGGCAAAGCACCGGCGAGAAGGTCCAGTGGATGCCCGTCGGAGCCATTTCTTCGGCGGTCACGCGCCCCACTTGCTCGATCAGTTCCGGGTTCCAGCTCGCGGCAAGCGCGAGCTGGGTAGGAAAGATGGTCGCGCCCTTCCAGAATGAGTGCCCGTGGATGCCGTCCTCACCGACAAGCAGCGGGATGCCGAGGCGCTCCTTCGCCGCAAGGTCCATCGCGCGGTTGATCTTGGCGCCGAGGACGTGCAGGATGGCGCCGGCATGGCGCGTGTTGACGAACGACAGGTCCTCTCCGCGGGCGTCCCACAGCATCAACTGGCCGACCTTCTCCTCGAGCGTCATGCGGCCGAGGAGATCGGCGACCCGCTCATCTACGCTCAGCGCGGGATTGCGATAGGGAGGCGCGGGCGCCGGGGATTGCGCGGAGGCGAGGACCGCTACGGCAGCGGCGGCGATTGTCAGACTATGCATTTTGCTATTACCTGTCCTATTGAGTGACCCGGAACTCCGAGTGCAGGGTCGCCTTCGAGTCTCCACCGATCCAAACGTCGAATTCCTCGGGCTCCACTACCCAGGCCTTGGCTTCGGGGCTCCAGAATTTCAGCTCTTCCCGGCCGAGCGAGAACCGGACCGTCTTCTTCTCTCCCGTCGTGAGCGCAACGCGCTCGAAGCCTTTCAGTTCGCGCACGGGACGCGACGCGCTTCCCGCCCGCTGGTGTATGTAGAGCTGCACGACCTCGTCCCCGGCCACGGCGCCCTGATTCTCGACGTCCACCGAGACGTGCAACGCGCCGGAAGCCGCGATCGATTTCTGGTCGAGTTGCAGGTTGGAGAAGCGGAAGGTCGTGTAGCTGAGGCCGTAGCCGAACGGGTAAAGGGGAGCTGTCACAAAGTCGCCGTAGCGCGATGTGAATCCCTCGCCGTCTTCGGGGAAGTGCGTGAGGTTGTGGTTGTAGTATGCCGGAAGCTGGCCCGTGGCGCGCGGCCAGGTAACGGGAAGCTTGCCGCCAGGATTGACGTCGCCGACGAGAACGTCCGCAATCGCGTTGCCGCCCTCCGTGCCGGGATACCAGGCTTCGAGAATGGCGGGCACGTGCCCGGCCGCCCAGCTGATGTCCAGCGGCCGTCCGTTGAGCAGCACCACCACAACGGGCTTGCCGGTCGAGACCACCGCTTCGAGCAACTGCTGCTGATTGCCCGGGAGTGAAAGCGAAACGCGCGAAGCCGCCTCGCCGCTCATGCTGGCACGCTCGCCGAGCACGAGCACTACGGCTTCGGCGCGTTGAGCGGCCTCGACCGCGCGCTCCACTTCCTTGCGCATCTCCGCCTCCGGCATGAGCGGAGGGAGTTTCTTGCCTTCCGCCGCGTCCCAGGGCATGGGGACGAGCCGCTGCATGTCTCCGCCGCGAACGAATTCGATTCTGGCATTGGGCAGCTTATGGCGCAGGCCTTCGACCACGGACACTGCCGGGCCTTGTTCCACGCTCCACGAACCCTTGATCTCTTCCGCCGAATCCGCAATGGGCCCGATGACCGCCAGCGACGCGAGCGTTTTGCCGAGCGGCAGTGCGTTGTTTTCGTTGCGCAGCAGAACCACGGAGCGCCCGGCCGCCGTGCGTGTAGCCGCGCGATGCACAGGATCGTTCAGTACCTTGTCCTTCTCAGCCGGGTCGCCGTAAGGGTGCTCGAAAATCCCGAGACGGATCTTGATGGCGAGGATCTCGCGCACCGCCTGGTCGAGCACGCTCACCGGCAGCTTGCCGCTCTCGACGAGCCTGGCGACGTGCGTCAGGTAGGTCTCACTGCCCATGTCCATGTTCACGCCGGCGGTGAGGCCTCGATAAGCGGCGTCTTCCGGGCCGCGCGCGTAGCCGTGAACGGCCAGGCTGGCAACAGCCCACGCATCGCTGATGACAAACCCGCGGAAACCCAGGTCGCGGCGGAGAATGTCCTGCAACAGCCACTTGTTCCCGCTGGCGGGCACGTCGTTGAGATCCATGTATGCGCTCATCACGGTGCCGACGCCGGCGTCAATCGCGGCCTGGAAGGGACGCAGGTAGACGTTGCGGAAGAGTTCCTCGGGGATGTAAGAGCCGTCGTAATCGCGGCCGCCCTCGGCCGCTCCATATCCGGCGAAGTGCTTCACACTGCCCACCACATGATTGGGAGTGCCCAGCCGCGGCCCCTGGAATCCGAGCACCTGCGCTCGCGCCATCGCCGCGCCCAGGTAGGGGTCCTCGCCCGCGCCCTCGACGATGCGTCCCCATCGGGCATCGCGCGCGATATCCACCATCGGACCGAACGTCCAGTTGATGCCGGAGACGGACGCTTCGTGGGCCGCCATGGCCTGGGCGCGTTCGACCATGCCCGGGTCCCAACTGGAAGCCATCGCCAGCGGCACGGGGAAGATGTTGTTGTAGCCGTGAATCACGTCGAAACCGAACAGGAGCGGGATCTTCAGACGGCTTTCCTTGACCGCGATTTCCTGCATCTTCCGGATCTGCGCGGAATCGATCGTCCAGAGCACCGACCCGGCCCGGCCCCGGCGAATCAGGTCCTCCGGTTTCGGGCCGTTCGGCCCGATGGGGCCAGGACCCACTTGCGTGATCTGACCGATCTTCTCATCGAGCGTCATTTGGCCGAGCAACGATTCCACTCGCCCGGCGACCTGAGAGTCGCTCAGTTGCGCGATCAACGTGGCAGGGCTTAGCAGCGAGATGGACAACAGTAAGAGCGCCGCGGCGCCGCCGAGCTGGCGCGGTCCGGTAAGTAGCCTATGCATGAATCTCCTCTATCAGAACATCGCCTTCATCGAGAACTGCACCTGCCGCGAGTTGGCGGCCGTCCGGCTGATGATTCCAAATCCCGATCCGGTGAGAATGTTGGACGGCAGCGCGAAGTTGACGATGTTGAACAAGTTGAACAATTCCGCCCGGAACTGCAAGTTTACGGCCTTGCGGGACCGGCCCGCTTCCCAAGCCGTATCCTTGATCAGCGCGAAATCGAAGTTGCGCAGCGCCGGCCCGCGGAACGTGTTCCGCCCCAGCGTGCCGAACACGCCATCGTTAGGCCCCGTCCCTCCAGCCACATTCACCGGGATCGAAAAATACGAAGCGTTGGCCGCGCCCAAGCCGAAGTAGTCCTCCCGAACCGTGCGGCTGGTGGACAGCACCGGCGTGCCGATCTGATCCGGCCGATCCGTCCCCATCGAGCCTGCTCCGGTCTGTTGCACGCCCGAGTACACCGTGAACGGCAGCCCGCTCAGCATGGTCGAGATGCTGAGTAGCTGCCAGCCGGCCGTCAGTTTCCGGCCGAGCAACCGGAGGCCCGGCGCCCGCTCCGCATGTAGATCCTGCACCACCGTCGCGGTAAACGCGAACTTCACATCGAAGCTGGAGGGTCCCTTGTCCGCGCTGGGATGAAACGGATCTTGCGGCCATGGCGGCGCAGCGGCACCCGAGGCGCTGCCGACTCCCGGCCCGGTCACACTGCTTGTATCGTCGAGCGACTTAGACCACGTGAAGTTGACCTGAATCTGCGGGCCGCCGCTTCCGAGCGTCCCTTGCGCCGAAGTCTGCAGCGCATGATACGAGGAGTGCGAGCGGTTCGTCACGTACATGTCCGTCCCGAATCCGCCCGTGATCCGCCCCGCGGAATCGAACTGCGTGTAGCGCGCGAACGCCGCCGTCGCTCCAGGGAAGGCGTTCGGGAAGTCGATTGCGGGCAGGCTCATGCCCGACGTGCCCACGTATCCCGCGTTGAGGCCCAGCCCGCGCACCGAACGCTCCACGCTCAGCGTCCACGTCGCCAGGGACGCATTCCGGAACTCCTGCGAGATCGCGCTCGCATTCAGCGGGCTGATCAGGTGGCTCGGCGAGAGCGCGGCCAGCGCCTGGTCGAACCGAGTCACGTCCCACACCGTGTTATCCGGCACCATTTTCGAATTGCCGGAGGCCACAATGTCTACACCCTCGGGCGTGTACGCCCCCGGCAGATCCGAAGGCCGGATCACGGTCCCGATCGGCAGCGGCGCGCCCGGAGCCGCCGTGATGCGCGGGTAGTCGACGTAAGGCGCCGCGCCCGTGAGCAGGTTGTCCTGCCAGATATTGGGCGGTATCGTCGTGAGCGCGCCGCCCGCCCGGATCCAGAAGTCTTTCGCCGCCTGCCAGCTCACGCGAACGCGCGGTCCCCAGTTGTTCCCCAGCCAGTGATACGCCGGCTCCGGATTAATCAGGTAAAGCTGCTCGGGCCCCGACGGCCCGTTGATGAACTCCATTCCGGCCGTCCGCCGCGCCCGCTCCGTGATCGGCGAGTAGAGCTCGTACCGCAGGCCGTAGTCCAGCACCAGCCGCGGCGAAATCTTCCATGTGTCTTGTGCGTTGAAGTTCAGGTTGTAGCGCGAAATCGCCGCGACGCCGATCTGATCGCCCTGCGGGAACTGCGGCGGCGCCACCGCCACCGTGTAGGAGAATGCGCTGCCTAGGAGGAACGCGCTGAGCGTGTCCGGCAACTGCTGTCCCACTGCGATGTCGTGCGCGCCGCTCGCCGACCGGATCGCGCTCGTCGCGAAGGCCGCGCCGCCGCCGAAGACGTACTGCCCGTTGGGAGACATCCCGAAATACGTTGTGTCGCGGTTTGCCCGGAACTCCGCGCCGAACTTGAACGAATGCTTCCCTCGCGTCCACGCGAAGCTCTGCCGCCCTACGAACAGATTGCCGAGCGCCGCGGTGACGGATCCTCCAGCCGAGTCGAACGCCTCGTAGAGCCCATCCCCGAACACCACCGACGGATCGGTATGGTCCGGGGTCGGGAAGTTCGGCGTCGTGCGCGTCACGCTCAGCGACGACTCCCGCGAAAAGTTGGCGGACGACGTGTGCGACCACGTCACCACTCCGTTCCGCTGGTGATCGACATACCGCACTCCGAACGCCGGGTCGATGGCGGTCTGGTCCGGATTGGTGGTCGGCCCGCGCAGGTTGTTCCAGGTGAACCGCGCGAACAGCTTGTCTTTGGACGAGAGCTCGTGATCCAGCCGGACCGAGAACTGGTCCGCGCTGGTGGCGACGTTCGACGACGTCGCGTACGTCCGCGCCCCGAACGCGCCGCCCGGATCGTTCGGCAGCGGATAGCGGCTCAGAATGCCAGCCACGATCGGGTTGACCGGCACGTAGAGTGTGTCTCCCGGAAACGCCGCCGTGTCGATTCCCTTACGCTCGTCCGCCGTCGGAACCGCCAGCACTTGTGTCGTGCCCAGCACCTGGCGGAACCCCTGATACTCGACGAAAAATGCCGTCCTGTTGCGTCCGTTGTATCCGGGCACCACCACCGGGCCGCCCAGCGTCAACCCGAACTCGTTCCGCCGGAACGGCGGGATGCGCTGCGGATTCTCCGGCGTGCTGCGGTCGAAGAAGTTCCGCGCGTCCAGAGCGGAGTTGCGCAGGAACTCAAACACCGACCCGTGTAATTCGTTCGTGCCCGAGCGCGTGATGATGTTGGTGAACCCCGCCGCGCCGCGGCCGATCTCGGCCGGCATCCAGCCCGACGACGAGACGATCTCCTCCACCGCATCCACGTTGAAGTTCGAAAACGTTGCGCCGCCCATTTCCGGATCGCTCAAATCGGCGCCGTCCATGGCGAACACGGCCTCCACGCCGCGCTGCCCGTTCACCGCGAACTGCTGCGTGAAGTTCGTGGTCCCGTTGGTGTCGGTCATCGTGCCGGCCGCGAGCAGCAGCAACTGGCTGAAGTCGCGCTTGTTGAGCGGAATCGATGTCAACGACTTGCTGTTGAGGGTCTCGCCGCCGCTGGCCTGCGTCTGGCTGTCCTGCTCGAGTGCAATCGACCCATCGGCCAGCAGCGTGACTTTCGAAGCGCCCTCAAGCGGCATCGCGACCGGAGCCGCCGTGCGGAACAACCGCCCTCCGAAGCTCACCGTCAGCTGGTATGAGCCCCGCGCCGGCGCGCCGAAATGGAAGCTTCCGCTGTCGGTGGCGGCCACCGAGTAACGGTTGCCGTTCCCCTGCAATACCAGCTCGGCTTTCGGCGCAGGCCGGCCCGAGTCGTCACGTACCGATCCGTTCCAGTCCGCAGGCGTCTGAACCTGGCCTCCGGCCGCCGCCGAGGCCAGAATCCCGATCGTCGCGCCGATCCTGGCGAGGGCTACGAGCTTCACATTCCGCATGGGTGCCGCACACTCCGGGCTGAGAACTACTGTACCCGCTCCTGTGCGCCCCTTAAAGGACTATCGCGTATCGAAGCCGCCGCGCCGCTGCCGGGCCGGCGCCACCGGGTCCTAAGTGCCCGCACCTGAGACGCTTACCCGGGCCCGAGCACACGCCAATGCCGGGACGTATAATACGGTCGGGTGCCGGGCTTCAGGTCTCGGCGCCTGAAGCCGTTTTCATCCATGCTGCCGCCACCCCAGACTGCGAGAGAGGCCCGCGGCTCTGCCTCCAACGCGGCGGCGGTGCGGGCCCAGTTGCAGCGCCTGCTGGCGCATCCGTTGTTCACCAACAGCAAGCGCTACCCGACTCTGCTCTCCTACACCGTCGAGCAGACCCTCCGGGGCAACGCCGCGGAGCTCAAGGAACGAACCATCGGCATCGAGGCCTTCGGGCGCAAGCCCGACTATGACGCGAACGCCGACCCCGTCGTCCGCATCGCCGCCGGGGAGGTCCGCAAGCGCCTCATCCAGTACTACTACGATCCCGCGCACGCAGGCGAACTCGTCATCGAGCTCTCTTCGGGTTCCTATGTTCCCGCCTTCCGCGAGCCCGAATCGCCGGCCCCCGAGCCGGTGGCGCACGTGGAGATGCACCAGGCCGTCCCCGAGCCTCGTCCGGCCGCCGCCGCGGCTCCGCCCGCCGCCGAAGCCCCGCCCGCGCGCTCCGCCAGCCGCAGCCGCTTCTGGTTCCGCTCCGCCGCGGCGGTCCTTCTCGCCGGGCTCATCGGAGTCGCCATCGGCCGCTATCGTCCCACGCCTCCGCCCTCGAATATCGACCGTTTCTGGGAGCCCGTCGTCTCCAGCGCCAGCACGGTTACTTACTGCCTGGGTGAGCCCGCCGCGGCTGCCGCCGAGCAGCAAGCCCTTTCGCAAGACGCGCCGATCCGCCTCGCCGGCCGTCTGGTGTTATCCGACGTGCTCACCCTGGCCCGCACCATCGTCCCGCTGGTCGCCCGGCACGGGGCCTTCCGCGTCCTGCCCGCCTCGGAG
>DATNLV010000759.1:0-5923 GCA_035602665.1 Bryobacteraceae bacterium
ACGGCCGCCCCCGAGATGCCCGCCGCGCCTCTCTCGAAAACGGTCCGTCTGCGGAGCGGCGGCACGCTGACCGTCGCGGCATCGCTCGATCTCTTCGCGCTCGGCGGCGAGGACCGCAAACTCGTCTTCGACCTGATCGATCGCCTGCAGGAGTACGAGGGCCGCTGAGAATTTCTTGCCGCGGCATGGATTCGTCACAGCCCAACCGCACCAGTCCGTTGGTTTCGAAGGTCCGCGCTCTGGCACCCGGCGTGCCCTGATGCGGGCATGAATATCGGTGCCGTCTCCAGCCTTCTTCCCAGTTTTGTGCAGTCGCCGGCCAACGCTACCGGCAGCGCCTCCAGTACCGGCGGCCTCAGCCTGGCCGATCTGGCCGCACAGCCCGCCGCCACCGCGCAGATCTCGCCGGCGGCAAAGTTCATGAGCATGCTTCAGCAGATCCAGCAGCAGAGCCCGGCGCAGTTCAAGCAGGTGGCCGCGAAGATCGCCGCGGGTCTCGAGAAGCAGGCGCAGCAGGCGCAGTCGGACGGCAACACCGTAGGCGCCGCCCAACTCAACAAGCTCGCCGCCGACTTCCAGAACTCGGCCAACACCGGACAGCTTCCCCCGGTTCAGGACCTGCAGGCTATGGGTGCGGCAGCGCACAACCAGCATCACCCGATCGTGAATCTCCTGAGCGGAGTCATGGGCGCCGCCGGCGCGGCGCTGGGCTAAGCCTTCGCTGTGGGGCGGACCCCCTGGTCCGCGGCCGACGCCCCCGTCGGCCCTCGCCGCCCCACCGCGGCCGCCCCCCCCGCGTGCTGCAATGGTAGCCGGGAGCACCCATGAAGCTTGCCCTGGCTCTTCTGATTCCCTGCGCCCTGGTGGCGCAACGCAAGACCGGCAGCCCGCTCGAACATCTGCCGCCCGAGTTCGAAGTCCTCACGCACTTCGGCGAGCGCGCCGACATCTCGCCCGACAACGCCCGCGTCGCCTTCATGGCCAAGAGCTTCGGCGACGCCTTCGTCATCGACCTCAAGACCCGTGAGATTCGCTGCCTCACCTGCAACGTCCCCGCCGCCGTCTTCCTCCGTGTGATGCACCTGAAGACCGGCGACTACATCCTGATCGGCCCCGATCATTTCGAGGATGTGCACACCAGCCGCTCGCGCGACAACGAGCTGTGGTTCCTCGCGGCCGCGCCGGGCGCGAAGCCCGTCCGCCTCGGAGAGAAGATGAACGAGGGCGCCGCGATTTCGAAGGGCAGCCTGCGCATCGCCTATTCGCAAACGCGCGCCCAGCACCCCGAGTTCCCCGAGGGCTACTCGCGCCTGCTCACGGCCGAGGTGGATCTCTCCGGCGCGCCGCATCTCATCAACCAGAAGGTCGTCTATGAGAGCAAGGACAACGGCTGCGTCCTCGAGGCGCAGGACTTCTACGATCACGATCGCCGCATGACCTTCACCTGCTACGAGCCGCACAACACGGCCTCCGTCATGGGCATCGATCTAGAGACCGGATCCGTGACCAACTTTTCTAAGGCGCCCGGCACCTACAACGAACCCGAAGGTATCTTCCCGGATGGCGAGCACACTTGCGTGGAAGCCGACCGCCAGATTCAGGAACTCGGAGGCAAAGGCGGCTCCGGCCAGATCGACATCTGGAAGCTGAAGCTCGACGGCACCGGCAAAGACTTCGTCCGCCTCACGCACTTCAACGACTACGAAGGCTGGAAGGCGTCGAATCCCGTAGTCTCCACCGACGGCCGCTTCATGGCCTTTCAAGTGGCCCACAGCGCCGACCAGGCCGGCGTCGGCTACGGCATTCTGCTGGAGCGGCTGGTCCCTCCGACGCAGTAACGTGGAACTGATGACGTCCGATGCTGCTGTGATTGAATTCGTCCGTGGGGCGTTCTCGGATTGCCCGAAGCCCGAGCATTTCACCAACTACGATCACTGCGAAGAATGCCAGGAGCACGACGACGTGCTGCGCTCGCGAGAAGTGGACTCGCTTGCCATAAAGGATGTTGGCAACGGCTGTTGGGATCCCCTTTGCTTCACTTCAGCGGAGGGCTTGGCTTATTTCTTTCCCGCGCTCGCTCGCCTCGTGCTTGCGGAGCCGACGGAGCGCTTTGGCTGGTACGGTCCGCAGTTTTTGTTCCACTTGAGGTACCACGGCCAGCGAAATAGGTTCCTAATGTACTCCACCGCGGAGCAGAAGATGGCTGTCGTCGCCTTGCTGAAGCATATAGGTGCAACTCGGCAGGATCAACTCGCCAACTGGGTGCAGGTTGATGAGCTTCAGGCTGCGATCGGTCTTTGGTCGGAAACGCATCCCGGCGATGATGATGAGCTAGGCGAGAGCTTATGACGGGCAGCTAACGATCTCACCCGCCCCACTCCCGCGTCAGCTTCTCCCACGTGGTCCGCAGATCCTCCGGCAGCACTCGCGTCTCGCCGATCGTCGTCATGAAGTTCGCGTCGGCCGGCCAGCGCGGCAGAACGTGCATGTGGATGTGACCCGCGATCCCCGCCCCCGCGCACTCGCCTATATTCATGCCGACGTTCAGCCCCTTCGGCCGATACACCGCCTGCAGGTGCCGCTCCGCATGCCGCGTCAGCTCCATCATCTCCGCCAGCGTCTCCGCGCCCGCCGCCTCGAGCGTCGCCACGTGCGCGTACGGCGCAACCATGAGATGGCCCGTGGTGTACGGATACAGATTGAGGATGACGAAATTCAGCCGCCCGCGGTGAACGACGAAGTTCTCCTCGTCATTGCGCTCGCGCGCCTTCTTGCAGAAAATGCATTCGTCCTTGGGCCCGGCCGTGCTGACGTATTGGTAGCGCCAGGGGCTCCAGAGAATATCCATCGGGGAATGCCGGCTACATGGCCGGCGATGGCTCGCTCGAAGGGGCCGCCGGAGGCGGGTCACCGGCCGCCGCGGCCGCCGCTCCGTTCACCAGGTCCTTCAGTTCCTTGCTCGGCTTGAAGAACGGGATGCGCTTGGCCGGAACTTCGACCCGCGTTCCGGTCTTCGGATTGCGCCCGATGCGCGGCTGGCGCTGCCTCGTCCGGAAGCTGCCGAACCCGCGGATCTCGATCTTCTCGCCGGTGCGCAGGGCGCGCACGATGCTGTCAAAGATAGACTCGACGATCACTTCCGAGTCTTTGCGGCTCATCTCCACTACTCTGGCTACTTCGTCGATCAGCTCGGCTTTCGTCATAGAACTCGTTCTCCTTGTGCCTTGAAGTACGGCCAGGAAGCCGCCGGGGGGCCTGCGCCTATTTTAGCGGGCCTCACCCGTTCCCTTCAGGTTCATGACTTCTTCAATGGTAAGCGTTGCGGCGGTGGCGCGGCGCTGGTACTCTTCCAGACGCGTGCGCTCCTCGTCCTCGCCGAGAGCCCGGATGCTGAGGCCGATCTTCTTCTCCGCCTCGCTCATCTTGATGATCTTGAAATCGTACTCGTGTCCCATCTCGAGCGGCGGCTCTTCTTTCTTGTGCTCCTGGGCCCCCGGGATCTCCGAGTTGTGACACAGCCCTTCCACGCCCTCCGCCAGCTCGATGAACACTCCGAAATTCGCCGCGCGGCACGCCTTGCCCTTCACCACGTCGCCCACTTGATGGGCGCGCAGGAACACTTCCCAGGCGTCCGGTTGGAGTTGCTTGATGCCCAGCGACATCCGCCGCTGCGACGCGTTGATGTGCAGCACCACTGCCTGCACCAACTGCCCTTTCTTCAACACCTCGGAGGGATGCTTGATGCGCTTGGTCCAGGAAACGTCGGAGACGTGCACCAGCCCGTCGATGCCTTCCTCCACCTCGATGAAGGCGCCGAAGTCGGTGAGCTTGCGCACGCGGCCTTCCACCACCGAGCCTACGCTGTAGCGCTGCTCCACCGTGGTCCACGGATCCGGCTCGAGCTGCTTGATGCCGAGCGAAATGCGGCGGTCCTTGGGCTGCACGGCCAGCACCACGGCCTCCACCTGGTCGCCCGGCTTGACCACCTTCGACGGGTGCTTCATGCGCCGCGACCACGTCATCTCGGAGATGTGGATCAGCGCTTCGACTCCCGGCTCCAGTTCGATGAACGCGCCGTAGTCCGTCACGCTCACCACGCGGCCCACCACCTTCGAGTCCGGCGGGAAGCGGTCAGCCACCGTCTCCCAGGGATCGGGCAACAGCTCCTTCAATCCCAGCGAGACGCGCTCCTTGTCCTTGTCGAACTTCAGAACCTTGACGGTGATCTCATCGCCGACGTTCAGAATCTCGGCCGGGTGATTCACGCGCCCGTACGACATGTCGCTCACGTGCAGCAGCCCGTCGATTCCGCCGAGGTCGATGAAGGCGCCGTAGTCGGTCAGGTTCTTCACCACGCCCGTGACCACCGAGCCTTCTTCGAGTCCCTCGAGCGTGGACCGTTTGCGCGCGTTGTGCTCTTCCTCGATCGCCAGCTTGCGCGACACCACCACGTTGCCGCGGCGCCGGTTCATCTTCACCAGCTTCACCGCGATGTCCTGGTCCATGTAGGCATCCAGGTTGTGTATGGGCCGCACATCCACCTGCGAACTGGGCATGAACGCCTTGACGCCCACGTCCACCGAGAGCCCGCCCTTCACGCGCCCCAGCACGCGGCCCGATACCAGCAGGCCCTCGCGATAGGCCTTCTCCAGGTTCTCCCACGCGCGCAGGCGGCTGGCCTTGTCGTGCGAGAGCAGGATGTAGCCTTCGACTTCCGGACCGTGCCGGTCGATCATCACGTCGATGGTGTCGCCGGGCTGAACCGCGACGTGCCCGTCGGGCGCGGCGAACTGTTCGATCGGCACCAGGCCTTCGGACTTGTATCCGAAATCGACGATCACTTCCTGATCGGTGACCTTGAGTACCCGGCCTTCGAGAACCTCACCTTCCGAGGGCGGCGCAAAATGACTGTAGTCCTCCATGAGGTGTTCGTAGTCTTCCTCGGGAAGGGAAGGCTGCGGTCTCACGCGAGGGTCCTCGGGAAGCGCCGGTTGCGGCCTTAAGCGAGGGTCATCTGGCATGCTGCCCATAGCCAAGTCTCCAGGTTCGACCAGCCGGTCGAGTACGAGCAAAGGGGCACACACTCGACGGGACCGCGGCCTGGTTCCACCGCGCGCCTCGACGGCACGGACCCGAGAATGAAATCCGTTAGTACCTCTTCTCCCGTGACCCTTAACCGACAAATCGTTGATAGATCAGTACTTTAGAAATCTTATCCGAGCGTCCGGCGGTTGTCAACCAGTGCCTTGGGCGGCTTTCCGGGAAGTCCAAACAATTACCCTCACAATTGTTCTAAAATTCGATCTCACCCCGCCGATAGGACCATCAACCGGGGAGCTTATGAGCATTCTGCCCTCCGCGCTCCAGGGAATGAGCCAGGCCGAGGCCGGGGTCCTCGCGCGCTGAGGCGCGCTGCGGCTCGCTCGTCGCTTCTTGCTCCTCGCTGGTCGATGGTGGAACGGCGCTCGTCGCTTTAGGCTCCTCGCGGGTGGATGGTGGATGGTGGATGGTCGATGGAGGGGCGGACGTATCCTCATCAGGATGCTTGGGTTGTGCGGGGCTGGGTTCGTGGTGGAATTTTTGATTCTTGGGCGGGGCGTCGAGGAGCTTGAGCGTGCGGCGGATCTCGGCGCTGAGGCGGGTCTCGTGGCGGTTGAGGCTTTCGAGGCCGCGGGAATCGTCTATCAGATGCTGGTAGGCGATGGCGGCGCGGGTCTCGGCATCGCAGACCTTGAACTCCTCGCAGATCTCGGGTTCCTGGCGAGCGATCTGGTGATCGATGAGGGCGGTCTGGATGGCGAGGACGCGGTTGTGGCGCCAGCGGGCGGCGACCAGTTGATCGACGAGGTCGAAGCGGGAGCGGGTTTGGGGCTGGTACTCGGCCAGGTATTCTTCGCGAAGGGTGTTGAACTGCTCCTCGGAT
>DATNLV010000760.1:0-6860 GCA_035602665.1 Bryobacteraceae bacterium
TCAGGCGGAGGGGTGTGCCCGGATGGCCTCCGGGAGTGCCGATGGGCTGGCCGTGCGGGCGCCGAATCAGCCCCACCACGCGTCCGCAGGCGATCCTGGGTACGAGTCCCTAACCCGGCGTCAGAATTTTGCAACTGCCTCAGTGGTCTTGATCCAAGTTAAGATAGCGTCCTCCTACGCGGTGTCAAGCACTACGCCCAGCGAGCCGATCAAGCTCCACAAGCACTGTTGAAGCATTGGAGCCTTTCTGCCTCCGGCCACGCAAGTACCATACCGGCCAAGCGTTCCACGGCATGCCGTTGCTCTGCTCTGGTGTTTGGCTTGACAAAGGGGGGGGACTCGCGATACAGTACCCGCATACGGTGGATGCTGCTCGTCTCGGAGGAAAATGTATGTCCTATGTTCGCGCCACGGCACTTTTTTTCGCCGCCTGCTTGTTCGCTCCCGCCATGCACGCCGGCCTGATCACTTTCATCGCGACCGGCACGGTCCAGGATGGGGCCACGCTGAGCGGAGACATCGTGATCGATACAACCGCGGGTGTGGTTCAGTCGCTGAGCTTGACCATGTCGAGCCCGCTGTCGTTTACAGTCACCGAATTCGACAGCGGCCTGAGCTTTCAGGGCGGGCAAGCCTATGGTCTTGCTGCTGACAACGGCTCCCCTATCCCAGAAATCTTCCTTGGCATTATAGGCACGACGCTGGTCGGGTACACGGGAGGCGGCATTTGTACGGTTGGAAGTCCGTGTACAGGTGGCGTCAATGGCTCCCTTGCGATAAACCCCAGCTTCGTCTTGAGCAATTTCACGAGCGGCAGCCTGACGCAGGTCCCAGAGCCCTCAAGTATGGCGCTCGTGGGTAGCGCGATGCTCGGCTTGGCGGCATGGCGGCGCCGCCGTAGCGCCAAGTAGGGCCTTCGCTCAGAACCTCGGAGGCGATGCCGCGGGAACCACACAGCCACGCCAATCGCGCTCACTGTCCGCCACCCGTCAATCGTGCCCGTCTCCATGTCGTTACTTCTCGCGTAGTTGATTAGGCGGCAAGAGTTCGGAGCGTATCCAGTGTCGGGAGCCAAATTTCCAAACCATTGAAATCACTGGACTGCGGAGAAGCCTAGAAGACTTAAGTCCTTTGTTGTCAGGTTCGAGCGCGAACTGGGGTATGGAAGTTCACGCTCGATCCGGAGGTTCGTTAATTAATGGCTTTTACCGCCCTATTGGAGAGTGAAGTTACTTGCTCGCCGGGGCGCGGCGGCGCAGTTCGTCGAAGAAGTTCAGCAAAAACGTCAGGTGCAGATTGGGTTTCTCTCCACCTGCGGACGCCTTCGCGGCGGGGAATCCCACGAAGCGCTTGCCGCCCGGGGTGTTCCTGCCCGGCACGGAACGGTGGAGCGAGACGCGACCCTGGAGGGCAACATACTGGAAGACCCTGCCAGTCGTCGCCTACCAAGTGGAGATGGAATGGGATTACAAGGAGAGGACCCGCCCTTCTCGCAAGTGGAGGTGGCGTGGGACTGCAAGGATATACCTCGGCCTTTTTCCGAAGAGAGGTGGGTTCTGACGAGGAAGATCATGCGTGAACTGCCCGAGCGCACGCGCTGGCGCAAAAGCTTCGAAGAGGTGTGTGCCGAGCATTTCGCGGATTCGGGAAGGGTCTAGGGGCTGGGTGCTGTCCATGGCGAACCCAGCGAGACCGCTCTCTACGCCGCGTCGAGCGGCAGCCCAACCCACTTCTGGAAGTTCGACCGGAACAGGCGGCGGATGTCGCGGCGGATGTCGTCGCGCGTCACGGGGCGGCCATCCTCGGCCAGCAGACGGAACGTATTCGCCAGGATCGGCGCCATGGTTCGCCGCGTGTTCCTCCACTTGTAAATCACCTGTTCCAGGATGCGCGCGTCGGAGTGCTGCGGGATGAACGTCGTCCCCAGCATTTCCAGGCGCTCGCGCGTGATCTCTTCGACCACCGACGGGTTGTTGAGGAACCACCAGCAACCGAACGGCATCATGTTGGCGAACTTGCGCGCGTAGACGCAGAACTCGTGCTGGTTCTCGCGGCTGAGCACGCTGACCAGGAAACGGTTGTCGGGGAACGCCGCGCACAGGTGTTCGATCGCGCGCAGGTCCGCTTTGCCGGCCCCGTCGCCCGCAAGCCGCAGCGCCGGGTTCACCTGGTAACGCACGCCGATCATCAGCGACATGGGGAGATCGAGCTCGCGGCACAACGGCAGAACGGCTTCCGCCAGCAGGCGGGCGCGGACGCTCGCTTCCGGGTATTGGAACGTGTCGGGCAGCGAGCACGCCATGTAGACGGGATGCATGATCTTGCACCAGTCGGAGAGGAAGCGGCGGACCTCCGCCATCGCGTCCGGCGCTTCGCCATCCACCCGATAGCCCTTGGCAATAAGCACCTGCTCGTGCTCGGCCCAGCGGTTCAGAATGCGGTCGAGGCGAAGCACGGGGTGCATCTGGGGATGGCGTTCGGCGCCGGCCTCCCACAGCGGGGCCTCGTCGGGATCGAGCGGGTCGTTGGTCATGACGACCTCGCTGACGCCGGCGATTTCGAGCACGCGGCCGATGTGCGTGGCGTAGTCCTGGGCGGCGAAGAACGCGCGCGCTTCGGTCAGGTCGGCACTGGCGGTCGGGAGGCCGAATGCCTCCAGCACAGCCACGACGCCGCGCGTCGCTTCCGACACGGGGGCGTTCTCGACGAACAGGGCGCGCCAGATCGCGTCGGCACGCTCGCGCTTCGAGAGGGCCCAGTAGGCGGCCGGCTTCATGGGCGAAGAGCGAAAGAACTCCGCCTCCAGGTAGTGATAGGTCACCAGCTCGTCAATGCCCCACAACCCGACGGCGCCCAGCGAAGGCATGAACAAGTGGGTGTGGACGTCGATGACCGGAGTGGTGGTGAGCTCTTCTTCGACGGCGATGCGGATCTGACCAGCGGCTAGAGGTTCCATAGGGGTGGGCTATTCTCAAGCATACCGCCGGTGCTTGGCGGGTCTGGAGACCCGCTGCAGGCGTGGACGCCTGCCCCACTAAGGCTAACTCAGACGGAGGGTGCGGGTGCCGATGGCGAAGCAGACCGCGCCGGTGGCCAGCAGGATGGCGCACGGGAGCAACATCTCCTGGAACGAGAAACCGCGCCACAGCGCGCCTTCGAAGGCCAGAATGCCCCAGCGCACCGGGCTGATCGTGCCGGCCGTGGCCATCCAGTGCGGCATGAAGGCCAACGGAACCATCCCGCCTCCGAACATCGCGAGCGGCATCATCACGGCCCATCCGACGCCGGCGGCCGCCTGTTCCGTCTTGCCCAGACCGGCAATCAGCATCATCATGCCGACGAACGCCGCTACCGTGGAGACGCCCGCCAGAGCAAGCAGAGCCCAGCTATGCGGGACCACGTGGAAACCGAAGCGGCCGATCGCCATAAGCGTCACCTCGATGGCCAGACAGGCCACCGCGCACGCGAGCGCCTTCCCCGCCAGCAACTGGACGCGCCCGATGGGCGCCATCTGGAGCCGCAACAGCGTGCCGTGTGTCCGTTCGCTGACGAAGCCGATGGCGAAGGCCATGGCGCAGCCCAGCACGCCCCACAACATCCCTTGGGGAAAGGTGATCTCGAAAGCATTGCGGGGGCCCTCTTGCTGGATCGCCACGTCGTGCTGCTCGATACTGAGCGGCTCCCATTGCGCGCCCTGTCCGCCGCCGCCCGCCCCGGAGGCGGCTGGCATCTCACCCAGCGCGCGGTCCATGCTCTCGAGAAAGCGGGCCGTCGAGGCGCGCTGGCCGGGCGGCGCTTTGGAGCGCTCGACTTCCTCGATCGACTGCCGCAGGCCGGCGCGCATAGCGCCTGTATCGGCCATCTTCTTCTGAAACCCCTTCATGACGATCTGAAAGAGCAGGCCCTGGATCATCGCGCCCTCGGCCTGACGACTGGGATCGATCCACACTTCCACCTTGGGCGGGGTGCCGTGGAACATCTGCTGGCTGGCCTCCCCGAAGCCCTTGGGGAGAATCAGCGCCGCGGCCTCCTGCCGCTTGCGCACCAGTCCGATGGACTCGACGCGGCTCGCGGGCCGCACATCGAAGTCGGCGCTTTTGGCGAGCAGCGCGGCGAAGTCCCTGCTCCCCGCGCTCTGGTCCTCGTCCGCCAGCGCCACGGCCATGCGGCGAGATTCGGTACCCGATGGGGAGAAGATGGCGCCGAACAGTATGGCGATGACCAGCGGCCAGGCGAAGGCGAAGAACAGCCCGGATTTCACCCGGATCAGAAGGCGCAGATCTTTGGCGGCCAGAGCGAGTATGGCGGACATGGCTAGTCCCTCAACGTCCTTCCCGTGAGATTCAGAAACACCTGTTCGAGCGTCGGCTGCTCCAGTCGGAAGCGATCGATGGGCGCGGTGGCGGCCAGGCGATTCAGCTCGCCCAGCGGGTCCGCCGAGAACAGCTCGATCTCCCGGCCGCCGGTCTCGACCACCAGCCGCGGCAGTCCTCCCTGCGACGCAAGCAAGCCCTGCACCGTGTCGAGCGACAGCAGGCGGCCGTGGTCCACGATGCCCACGCGGTCGCAAAGGCGCTCGGCCTCCTCCATGTAATGGGTGGTGTAGACGATGGTGCGGCCCTCGCGCTTCAGGGCCAGGATGTTATCGAAGATCGAATTCCGCGACTGGGGATCGACGCCCACCGTCGGCTCGTCGAGCAGCAGGATCTCGGGATCGTGCAGCAGCGCCGCCGCCAGGTTGAGCCGCCGCTGCATTCCGCCCGAGTAGTTTTTGACCGCGTCCCGCCTGCGGCTTTCCAGGCCGACGAACGCGAGCGACGAGGCGACGCGCTCGGCCAGACGGCGCCCATCGAGCCCGTAGAGCTTGCCGAAGAACGACAGGTTCTCTTCGGCGCTGAGCAGTTCGTACAGCGACAGAACTTGCGGGGCGATGCCCATGTGCGCGCGCACCCGCGGCTCGCGCGGGTTGCCTCCGGACAGCACCACTTCGCCTCCGTCCGGCTCGAGCAGGCCGATGGCGCAGTGGATCAGGGTTGTCTTGCCGGCGCCGTTCGGTCCGAGCAGGCCGAAGATCTCGCCACGCTGGACTTCGAGGCTCAGTCCATCGACGGCAGTCAGGGAGCCGTAGCGCTTCGTAATCTGGCGCAGGCTCAAGAGGGTCCCGTCCGGCATGTCCCTATGGTTACGCAAACCGGAGGGAAAAGTTCGGCCGGGCCCCGGCGGCGTCACGAGTGTGTGCCGTCGATCAGAAAGTCGCCTAGCGCGGCCAGGGCGCGGATGTGACGGGCGTTCACTTGTACCAGTTCACCCATCGCCCGCTCGAGCGCCCGCGAGCGGCGGCGGTTGATGCCGAGATCGGCGCTCGTGAGAAGAGCCTCGACCAGAAGCAGCCGAGCCTCGTAATCCCGCTTCGCTTTATCCAGTTTGTGCCGAAGTTCCCGCTCCGAGTGAGAGGTCGCGTGGGCGGCATGATTCCCGACCTTGCTGCTGTCTCTGTCGGAATGAACAATCGTTGTCATAGGTACTCCGCTCACCGGATTGGAACCATCGCGCGGCAGGCTCGGGGCGGTGCGAACCGCTCCAAGGCGCGGCGCAAAATGCGGGGAACAACTGCGCCTGAAATGTTAGTGTATCGTGCCAACTCGGCCCGGTTGTTGCAGGCAGGTGACAAGTTGGTTGCGGGAGAATGAATTCGAAAACGCGTTGGCGGCGGCATAGAATGTCTCTTGGGGTAGGAGCCACGCCATGTACGAAGACCTGGTAGAAGCGATCCGGCGCAGGGGCGCCATTCTCTTTGTCGGCGCCGGCGTGTCGAAGAATGTCGGCGTGCCCACCACCGCCGAGATCGTCAACGAGATCGCCCGGCAGTTGGATTACGATCCGGCGCTGTTCCGTTCGCTGGCGGACCACCGCACGCTGGCCGAGTTCTATGAGCTCAACAAGGGCACCCTCGGCCCGCTGCGGAGCTGGATGGACGTGAGCTGGCACCCGCACGACGTGGACGTCCGCAGCTCCGAGATCCACCGCCTCATCGTCGAGCTGTCTTTCCCCATCATCTACACCACCAACTACGACCGCTGGCTGGAGAAGGCGTTCGAGGCGTACGGCCGGGAGTACACCAAGATCACCAACGTCGGCGACGTTCTCAAGACGCGCGAGGGCGTGACGCAGATCGTGAAGTTCCACGGCGATTTCGACGACGACGAATCGATCGTCCTGACCGAGTCGAGCTTCTTCGAGCGGCTGGATTTCGGGACCGCTCTGGACATCAAGCTACAGTCGGACGTGCTGGGGCGGCCGGTGCTGTTCGTGGGCTACAGCCTGTCCGACATCAACATCCGGTACCTGTTCTACAAGCTGCAGCGGCTGTGGGAGAATTCCAAGCTCGACCTGCTGCGGCCGCGCTCGTACATCTTTCTGGGGTCGGCCAACCCGGTGCAGGAGCGGGTGCTGCGCCGCCGCGGCATCGAACCCGTGATCTCGCAGCGCGAGCAGGTGGGGCAAGGCCTGGCGGCCTTCCTGGGGGAACTGCTGGAACGGGTGTCCGAGAAGTAGGGGAACATCCGGCGGCGGACTGCGTAGCTCTGAGGGGAGCGTCCCATGCTGACATTCGTGATGTGGCTGATCCTGCTGTTCTTTTGCTGGCCGCTGGCGCTGGTGGCGCTGGTGCTCTATCCCATCGTGTGGCTGCTGCTGATACCATTCCGCATACTTGGAATCGCGGTGGACGGCGTGCTGCACATGGTATGGGCGGTTGTGACGCTGCCCGCCAGAATGCTTGGTGGGATGCGGAGAGCCTAGGCGGGGTACTTGCCCACGAGCTTCAGCAGCGTGCCGTGGAAACGGTGGAACCACGAAGT
>DATNLV010000775.1:0-3356 GCA_035602665.1 Bryobacteraceae bacterium
CTCTTCGGGCGGCATGCCCAGCACTTCCATGGTGAGTTGCTCCAGCGCCAGCAGCAACTCCGCTTTGTTCTCGAGCAGGAGGTCCACGTCCGGGCCCGAGAATTTTACGACGACATCCGGATTCTCGAAATCCGTGTGCCGCGTTTCGCCGCTCTCGACTTCGAACTTGAGTTTGAAGCCTGCATTATTAGCAACGGATCGCAAAAATGCCTCGATCCGCGGCCCTACCGCACTCAGACTGTATTTTCCGTCGCTCACCGTTTGCCCCCGCTGGGCTTCTTCGATTTAGCAGCCGGCGTCACGGGCCCGGAAGCCTCCGCCGGCGTCGGCATGGATTTATTGATGAAGTATTGCTGCACAATGCCCACCAGGTTACTGGTCAGCCAGTATAACACCAGCCCGCTCGACACGCCGTAGAACATGAAGCCGAAGATCAGCGGCATGAACAGCATCATCTTCGCCTGGTTCGGATCGGCGGAGGGATTCGGCGTCATCTTCTGCATCACGAACTGCGCGACGATCATAGCGACCGGCAGGATGCGAATCGCCAGATGTTCGGGCTGCGACAGGTCGCCCACCCACAGCCAGTTCGCCTGGCGCATCTCGATCGCCACCTGCAGCACCGAGTAAAACGCAATGAAAATCGGCATCTGGAGGACCATGGGCAGGCATCCACCCATCGGGTTGACGCCGTGCTTCTTGTACAGGTCCATGACCTCCTGGTTCTGCTCGGCCTTCTTGGGATCGCGCAGCCCCACGTTCTTGTACTTGGCGTTGATGGCGTCCACGTGCGGCTTGAGCACCTGCATCTTCTTCATCGACTTCATGCTCGTCAGGCGCAGCGGCAGCAGGATCATGTTGATGATGATCGTGATCACCACGATGGCCCAGCCGAAATTGCGGGTCATGTGTTCGTTGATCCAGTTGACTCCCAGGAAGAGCGGCTTGGCGAGCCAGCCGAACCAACGGCCGAAGTCCACCGTCTGCTCCAGGCGCGGATCCACTTTGCGCATCAGGTCCAGGTCTTTGGGGCCGGCAAACAGGGTGAACTCATTGTGCGCCTGGCCGCCCACCTCGGCGCCCGCCTGCGGCTGCTCGGATTTATCCACCTCGTCCGGCACGTTGTCGCTGACGGTGCGGATCGCGAAAGTGCTCTCGCCGCGCGGCAGGAAGACGGCGGTGAAATAGTGGTCCTCGATTCCCGCGAAGGAGTACGTCCCGTAATCGGTGACCGGTCCGTCCTTGGCTGCCTTGGCCGCCTTGGTGACCAGTTTGCCCGCAGCGACGTCGTAGTAAAGCGTAAGCTGCTGGCCGGCGTGGGAGGCGACGGCCCAATCGCCGATCCCGCCGCGCCACGCGAGCAGGTTCTCGACGCCCTTGCCGCCCACCGTGACCTCGCTCGAAACCTGCGACAGGTAGCTGTTCCCCTCGAAGCGGAACGATTTGTGAACCACCACGTTGCCATCGGAGTAATCGTAGTCGATGCCGAGCCCGTCGTCCGTGGGTTTGGCGCGGTAGAGAACCGCGTTAACCTCGACGGCCGGCTTCGCCTTGGGAAACGCCAGCGAAAAGGGATAGCCGGTCTTGGCGACGGATGCCGTGTTGACCAGCTCCAGCGGCTGCCCCAGGCTGTCCTTGTACTTCTTGAGCACCCAACTCCGCACCACGCCGCCCTGGTTCGAGAGCACCACGTGGTAAACCTTGGTATCGACGATGAAGGTCTCCGGCACCGCCGCCGACACCACCGCCGTTGGCGCCTTGGTCAGAGTCACCCACGGCGTCGGGGCCGCTTCGGCCGCTGCCGCCGGCGTGGCCGTTGGCTGCGCCTGTTCGCTGGCCGACTGTCCCGGCTTCTCCGGCTGCTGCGGCACTACGCTCTTGTAGAAATAGGGAGTGAGGAAAAGGACCGCGCCCATCAGCAGGAACGCCAGCATCAGTCGCCACTGCGTCCCTTGCTCCGGCTGAGGGTTCAACGGATTGGGGCTATTCTTGATGTCCGCCATTGTTCTCGATTCACCGCACCGGGTCGAAGCCGCCCGCGTGGAAGGGGTGGCACCGCAGCAGGCGCCGCAGGCCGAGCCACACGCCGCGCGCCGCTCCGTAACGCTTCACTGCCTCGATCATGTATTCCGAGCAGGTCGGGTAAAACCGGCAGGCCGAAGGCAACAGCGGGGACATCCACCTCTTGTACAGCCGCAGCGAACCGATCACGAGCCTTTGCACCGGGAAAACAACTTCTCCACTTCCCGTTCCAGGTTCCCGATCGGCGCCGCCAGGCTCGCCCGGCGAGGATTGATCACGATCTGCCACTGCGGCTCCAAAGAGTGAAGGTGCTTTCGCACCGCCTCGCGCGTGCGGCGCTTGATCCGATTCCGGACCACCGCACCACCCAAAGCGCGAGGTACGGTCAACCCGATCCTCGAGTGCCCCGGCTCCGGCAGCCTCAGGCAAAACGCCGCGAAATAAGGACTGGAAACCCGGAATCCCTCTGCATAGACTTTTCGAAAGTCCGCGGACCGCAGGATCCGAGCACTCTTCGGAAACGATAAAACCCTCTTCGCCGGTTCGATCGGATTAGTCTGCGTTGGCGTTACGAACCGCGCGCTCGTCGCTGACGGTCAGCTTCCAGCGCCCCCTCGCCCTACGGCGCGCGAGAACGGCCCGTCCGTCTTTAGTTTTCATACGCTGGCGGAAGCCGTGCGTCTTGGCCCGATGGCGATTATTCGGCTGAAATGTGCGTTTTGGCATTGTACGTCCCGCAACTGAACACAATCGGAGCCTTGAGATACAGACTCCGTGAAAATTCAGTATAGCAAGGCCGGAGCCGCCATGTGGGGCAGGTGTCCACACCTGCGCGGGACGTCCACGTCCCGCTCCGTTGTCCGCACGCCCCGCTCCGCCTGCAGCCCCTCCGTCCTGTCCGCCCGCCGCGCCCGCAGTACCGCACCGCGGCTTCAGCCGGCGCGGGACTTCAGTTCCGCCACCTTGACACGCGCCGCCTCAACGCAGTATCAGAGGGTTGTGCGT
The DNA here is from genome assembly GCA_035602665.1 of Bryobacteraceae bacterium. Classification (GTDB taxonomy): domain Bacteria; phylum Acidobacteriota; class Terriglobia; order Bryobacterales; family Bryobacteraceae; genus DASWZN01. The sequence goes on from DATNLV010000775.1 coordinate 3,028, forward strand.
CCCGACCTCGTGCAGGCCGCCATCGACGGCGTCGGATCCCCCACCGGCCGCGCCAGGCTAGGCGCCAGCAAACTCCTCCGCGATCTAAGCGAACAGTCCCCGGATCTGCTCTACCCGCACTTCGACTTCTTCACGGCGCTGCTCGCCAGCCCGAACCACATTCTGAAGTGGAACGCCACCCTCACGCTAGCCAACCTGGCCGCCGTCGATCGGGAGGGCAGGCTCGACCAGATCCTGGACGCATACCTGGCGCCGATCTCCGGCCCCAACATGATCGACGCCGCGAACGCCATCCGCGGCGCCGCCGTCATCGCTCTGGCCAAGCCGCA
>DATNLV010000783.1:0-8024 GCA_035602665.1 Bryobacteraceae bacterium
AGGCGTGTGGCCATCGCCGCCCGCCTGCGTCCATTTCTTGTCGAATAGCTCCGACACCGTCGTTCCCTCCAGCGGCGTGCGCGCCTCTTCGATCTCGGCGATTTGCCCGGGAGTCAGGTCGAAAACCTCCAATCGCTTGCGCGTCGTTTGGACCAGCATCTCGGCGTCTCCCCAGGCGTCTTTTACAGCGCTCTCCTTCAGCTTGTCGCGAGCTTGAAGGGCCAGGAGAAACTCCTGCTCGGCTCCCAGGACCTCCGGGCTGTAGACGGTCAGAAGCAGGTCGCCCTTCTTCACAACCTGGCCGTTGAAATCGACAAACGTTTTGACGATCCAACCTTCCATGTGAGGATAGACCCGCGTGATCAGGGTCTCGTCGGGAACGACGCGGCCCGGCGCACGGATGGTCTCTGCCTCCATGTGATAGGACGCCGTGCCGAATCGCACTCCAATCGCCTGCTCCATCTCGCCGCTGAGGTGAATCGCGCCGCTTGCGGCCGGGCCTTGGTCGTTCCGCGGCTCCGCATAGACCGGCTCGAGTTTCATGCCGCAGTCGGGCGCAATGCCGGGCTTGTCCGATCGATACGCGGGGTGCATGGGATCCACCCAGTAGAGAATCTTCCGGACGTTCGGTGAGCCGGCGGCCTCGGCGTGAGGAGCGCCGGCGCTCCAGCGCGACCAGGCGTACTCCCCCGCAACGCCAACCGCGACCGCCATGCTTAAAATTACGAACTTCCTCATAAAAGCTTTCTTCACCGTCCCAGGTCCACCCCGGTCAGTTCCTCCAACCGGGCAGAGGCCACAAACAGCCGTTCCAATTCGTCCTGGTAACTCATCTCTGCCTCGAGGACGATCACGTAACCCGCCAGCACCTCCAGAAGGCCCACCGTCCCGTTCTCATAGGCAACCAGCGACGAGTGCGCCGACATGCGCGCCTCCGTCAAGATCGTCGTGTTCAAGACCGCGATGGCCTTCGCGGCGCTCTCCGCTCGCGCGTATTCATCGCCGATCCGATAAGGCCGAGACTGTGCCCCGTCGTCGTAGAGATCGAGAGCGTCGGCGCTCGATTCGCCATCGCCGTCAGGATGCGGCGGAGGCGCCGCGCCGGCGGCCCTTCGGCGCAGCTCATCGAGAGACACGCCGATGACGAACGGTTTGACATCGGGCGGCCGGCCAAGCGGCGACTCGGGACTGCGGCCGAGCAGCGCATTGACCTCTATGGCCCTCCTTCGCAGGTCGCTTGCGATCTCAACGAGTCGCAGGTCCAACAGCGAAATCTGCACCTGCACCTTGAGGATGTCCTGTTGCCGGCCCTTCCCTACTGCGTATTTGCCCTGAGCAACACTCAACAGGTCGCGGAACGCCACTCGATGGCTTTCGATCAGGTCCTGCATGAGATACGCGCGGCGCAAGCGATGGTAGGCCTGCTTCACGTGCGAGACAAGGCTCAGTTGGCCCGCGTTATACTGCCCTGCCGCCTCGGGCCGTTTCTCTGCTGCCACGATGGCATCGCGGTGCCGCAGGGCGCCCTCTATCACTTGTTCGAGCCGCAGCGGCGGCTCTCCCGGCTCGTCCGCGCGCAGTGCCGGGGCAGCGCCCGAGCAGCAGAGACAGATAGGCAAGAGCGCTGAACTGATTCGGACGGCGATCATGGCCGTAGTCCGACCGTGAGGCATTTCGCGCCCATCTCGCAAGTGTATGTTCTAGAAGTATAAGTGTCAATAGACGAACACTCGTGCGCGTCGTGGCTCCTAATGGAATCGGGCTATTGCCGCTGAAGTGCCGGCAGGGCTATCATGGACCCGTTCGTTCGTCCAGCGGTCGAACACCAGGTCAGTCGTGTCTTGGCAGCTTCAAGTCTGCCCAGGCGGATTCCGGAATCAGGGAGGTGGCGTGGCCGATCGTTCGAATAGCACAACGGTGCCCGGCCCGACGGTTCATTCAAGGCGGGGCGCGCGAAGGCTGCTTGCGTTGATTCTCGCGGGGGTCGGCTTGTTTCCGCTTACTCAGTGGGCGCAGACCGACCGGCAGGTCGGCATGGAAGTCATCGTAGTGTTGTCGCTCGAGGAGGCCCGCAACCTGCACACCAGACTGGAGGCCGGCGCGGATTTCGCGGCGCTCGCCAGTCGGCATTCGATCGATCCGACCGCCGGCCAGGGCGGTTATCTCGGAAGCGTGGACCCCGAGACGATGCGGCCGGAGGTTCGAGAGGCCCTTCGCGGCCTCCGCCCCGGCCAGTTCTCCGGCGTCGTGAAGATTTCGGCCGGCTACGCACTGTTCAAGATCCTGAAGGGCCAACAGAGCACGACACCGTCCGCCCCGTCGACGACCAGTTCGCAGAGCGGTGGGATGCTCGCTGCGCCAGGCGGGACGGATTGGAGGCGGGCGCTGGATAGCTCCGGATATGGGGTCTTTCTGACAGCGGTCATCCGGCGGCGCGAACAGATTCCAGGTTTCGGGCTCGATCTTCAGGAAGCGTGCCGTGTACGCCAGCAGGCGCCCGAGGAAACTCTCGCCGGCCTGGAGAAGTTTCTGGCTAGCAGCTCAGCTCCCAAAGACCCCGGTCAGATGTCCTACGGCTTCTACACAGCCGCGCTCTTCAACGCCTCCGAGGGGCGGATTGACAAGGCCATCGAGCAGTGGGAGAAGTCGTATACGCTGGCCATGTCGTCGTCCGACGGCATATCGCCGGGACTCGAGGAGGCGCTTGGCGCGGGGTACCTGCACCGTGCCCAGATGGACAGCCACCCCAGCACCGATTCGGACAACGAGAACTGGCTCGTCCCCACGCATCCAGCCGGTCCCCGTGCCCGGCCGAGCGACATTCAAGACGCGATCACCCACTTCACGCGAAGTCTCCGCCTGGACCCGTCGAACCTTGAAGTGAAATGGTTGCTCAACCTGGCGCACATGGCCGCGGGAACGTGGCCGGACGGGGTGCCCCAGCAGTACCTCATGCCGCCGTCCGTCTTTGCTTCGAGAGACAACATAGGCAGGTTCCGCGACGTGGCTCCCGCGGCGGGCGTTATGGCTGTGGGAGAGGCCGGCGGCGTCATCGTCGACGATTTCGATAATGACGGCCTGCTGGACATCGTCGAGTCCCGTATCGAGGACTGCGCGCCGATCCGGCTCTATCACAACAACGGTGACGGAACATTCACGGACCGCTCCGCTCAAGCCGGCCTCCAGAACCAGACCGGCGCGCTCAACATCATGCAGGTGGACTATAACAACGACGGCTGCCTGGATATCCTGATGGAGCGCGGAGGTTGGGAATTCGCGCGAAGGCGGTCGCTGCTGCGCAACAACTGCGACGGCACCTTCACCGACGTAACGGCTCAAGCCGGCTTGCTCGAACCCGTGATGCCCTCGCAGGCGGCCGTGTGGGCCGACATAGACAACGACGGCTATCTCGATCTGTTTGTTGGTAACGAGAACGGCCCGGCGCAACTGTTCCTGAACCGGGGCGACGGAACATTTATCGACATTGCCCGCGAGGCGGGCGTCGATCGCGTCACATACGCCAAGGGAGTGGTGGCGGCGGATTACGATAACGACGGCTACCCAGATTTCTATGTCACGAGCCAGACCGGGCAGGGCTTCCTCTACCATAACAACGGCGACCGGACGTTCACCGAGGTCGCGGTCGCCGCGGGCGTCAAGTCCCCCAAGTCCGCCTTCGCGGCCTTCTTCTTCGACTACGACAACGACGGCTGGCCCGATCTGTTCATTACGACCTATTTTGGGTCTGTCGAAGAGTCCGTACGCAGTTACCTCGGCCTGCCCCTAAAGGGAGATACGCAGAAGCTTTACCGCAACATGCACGACGGGAAGTTTCGCGATGTTACAGCCGAGGTAGGTCTCGACCGTATCTTTATGCCCATGGGCGCCAACTTCGGCGACGTAGACAACGACGGTTTCCTGGACATTTACATGGGGATGGGCAACCCCGCCTTCTCGGCTCTTCTGCCGAACGTCCTGTTACGAAATCAAGACGGGAAACACTTCGTCGACATCTCCACCTCTTCCGGGACCGGAGCTCTGGCAAAAGGGCACGGCATCGCGTTTGCCGACTTAAGGAACAGCGGCGAAGTGGACATCTTTGCCAACCTGGGCGGAGCCGAACCGGGCGATCCGTTCCCATCTCGTTTGTTCCGAAACCCCGGCGGGCACGGCAACAACTGGATCACTCTGAAGCTCGTGGGTGTCAAGACCAACCGCTCGGCGGTCGGAGCGCGCATTACAGTAACCGTTGACGATCCCGATCGAGGCCGCCGCAAGATTTGCCGGACGGTCGGAACCGGGGGCTCTTTTGGTGCGTCGCCGCTCGAGCAGCACATCGGGATTGGCCGATCCTCCAGCGTCGAAAATGTCGAGGTGTGGTGGCCGACCTCGAACACCCGGCAGAACTTCAAGAACCTCACCCCGAACCAGTTCTATGAAGTGAAGGAGTTCGCCCGGACAGTTACACTGATCCATCGGAAGAGCTTCGACTTCGGTCACGCCACCGCCGTCCCGGCCGTCGCCGGCGGGTCGCAGTAGACCGTAAAGGGGTTAGAGGTCCGGTGCCGCTGCATTCGAGTTAGTAAGTAAGTGGTATTGCCAGCTGCCGATTCGCACTTCATAATTGCCTGATCGCTTGCTCCGGGATTCCTGGTTCACTCATGACGGCGGACCCGCGGGCCAGCGCGCTGGTTGTGCCCCTGCTCGAAACGCGCCGGCCCGGTGTCTTCGCCGTTGACGTCCAATCCGGTTGGACGAAGATGGTGGCGATCGGATTCGCAACGCGTCGGGGGCTGTTCTCCTCCGTCCGCACACAGGCCGCCGCCCCGGAACGTTGCGGGGCGCAATACCGCGATTCTGTGATTCGCCTCCCCCAGGTTCGCGTCCCACGCTCGGATTCAGTACGATGAGAGTGAATCAGAGGGCAAGGCATGGGCGACACAGATTGTGCAAACTCGCCGCGCGCGGAGCTCAGCCGCAGGCGGGCGCTGGGCATCGTCCCGGCGTTGCTATGCCAGGCATGCCGGCGTGGCAACGCCCCTTCGATCGCCTTCACCCGCATACCGCAAGCCGACGCCGCCGGATCCGCACGCAACAGCTGGTCTCCTCAGAGTTGTTTGGCCATGAGAAGGGAGCATTCAATACTGAGTTTGCGCGGCAAGGTGCTGGAGAACGGGATGCCGCGCTTCTTCCGGCGGCTCGCCGAAGGTGTCTTTGACCTTGAGGATCTGAAGCGACGTACCGAGGAACTGGCCCGGTTCATCGAGAGGGCTCGCGAACGCTACAGCCTCCAGGGGAAGAGAGTCATCGCAGTCGGCTATTCGAACGGCGCCAACCTCGCGGCCAGTCTGCTCCTTCGGTATCCGGATCACCTCTCCGCGGCCGCGCTCTTTCGAGCGATGGTTCCGTTCACGCCCGACACTCTGCCAGACCTCAGAGGTGTCCCGATCCTTTTGAGTGCGGGCGAAAGGGATCCGATCGTTCCTCCGGCGAACACGCGCCGGCTGGCGGACATCTTCGAGAGAGGCGGCGCCGCGGTCTCGATTCACTGGCATGCCGGCGGCCACGAGTTGGGGCCGGACGACATGGACACAGCCAGGATTTGGCTGGGGCGGTTGCTGCGCCCGGGGGAGATGGAGGATCGAGGAGCAAGACCCGCGGCCGGATCATGACGATCCGGGGTCGTTCGCGAGGCCGGGTCGGTGCTGTTCCCCAGAGCTTGACCAAACTCGCTCCCAACGAGCACGGAACCGTGATGCGCGAAAAGGGTAAGAAAAGGGCCAGGTCTCGGCCTGACCGGCGAACGGCTCACCAACCCGCAGGAAACATTTGCCGAGCCCCCATTCCGACCACCACACGCGCCATCACGTGGTTGACAAGCCCTCCGTCCGAGCGTTATTCTGGATTCGTTTACTTTATCGATAACTATGGACTCTCATCACAACCCTCCCAACGAGCGGGTTCCCTCTGCCAACGACCTGATTGTTATCACAGGCGCGGGCGGCTTCATCGCGGGCGCCCTCACCCGCCGTTTCCACAACCTGGGCTACGCGCGGATCCGCGCAGTTGACCGCAAGCCGCTCTCCGAGTGGTACCAGCGTGTCCCTGGGGTGGAATGTCTTTCGATGGACCTCAGCGAGAAGCAGAACGCCATCCGGGCCGTCGAAGGGGCCGTCGAGGTCTACAACCTGGCCGCTGACATGGGCGGGATGGGCTTCATCGAGCGCTTCCGCGTCGAGTGCTTGCGGAGCGTTCTGATCAATACGCACCTGATCGAAGCTGCCTGGCGCGCCGGCGCGCGGCGATATTTCTTCTCCTCGTCCGCGTGCGCTTATAACACCGACCTGCAGAGAGATCCGAACGTCAGGGCATTGAAGGAATCAGACGCCTATCCCGCCATGGCCGAACGCGGCTACGGCTGGGAAAAACTGATCTCTGAGATGTTCTGCCAGGAGTATTGGGCCGAGCGCGGTCTCGAGACCCATATCGCCCGGTTCCACAATATCTACGGTCCGAAGGGCACCTGGTTCGGCGGCCGCGAGAAGGCCCCCGCCGCCATTAGCCGCAAAGTGATCGAGGCGATCGACTCGGGCCGGCACTCGATCGACATCTGGGGCGACGGCACGCAGACGCGAAGCTTCTGCTATATCGACGATTGCGTCGAGGGTATCGACCGCATCACTCACTCGGAAGAGTTGATCGCCACCCCGATCAATCTCGGTTCGAGCGAGCTCATCTCCATCAACGACCTGGTCAGCATGGTAGAAGATATCGCCGGAATCCGACTGGAGCGCACCTACGACCTGGAGGCTCCCAAGGGCGTGGCAGGCCGCAACAGTGACAACACCAACATCCAGCGGGTCCTGCATTGGGAACCGCGAACTCCTCTGCGGACGGGCATGGAGAAGACGTACGCCTGGATCGCGGAGCAATTCGCGGATCGAAAAGCCGGCAAGCGAGTAGTAACGGACTAGGAGACGTGCCATGCCGTCCTCAACTGCGTCCAGGATTACAACACCAGGCTGCGGCGTCGAGAACTTGATCGGGAGAATCCCACACCGTCTTGCGCTAGCCGGTGGCTGGATCGACCAGCCGTTCGTGTCGATCCACAATCCGTCGCCCCCGGGTTCGATGGTAGTGGTGGGCCTCGAGCCGGACCGTTGGTTTATGGAACGCGCTGGCATGGCCGGCGGGACCCGTCGGGTGGCGCTCGAACTGTGGGACGGCGTGTTGCCGAATCGGCCCGCGGAAGAGTTAGTCCGCGAGCTCTACAAGGCGGAGAACGATGGCCATCCGGAGCCCTCGGGATCGCAGGACATGATTGGCCTCATCTACCCTGGCGTGAGCCGGCTAGATTACGACGCGCGGCACGAAGGAGGGTTCTTTCCGGCTCACATCGAGTCCAGTTGTGACCCGGTCACCGCGGGCTGGCTCGAGCGTGTCCTCCAGTTGGTACCGGTGAATCAGCGTCCCCTGGGCTACAATCCGCTGGGCGTCAAGAATCTTGATCCAGAATGGATCAGGCGCCTGGGCGAGAGCGGCAGGGACTGCTACGACGCCATCGTTCGCCGCGACCTTGCGGGCCTTGGCGCCTCAATGAACCTGTGCATGGAGTGCTGGGAAGCTATCCTCCCGCACACGGTGCGGCACCCAACGATTTCGATCGATCTCAAAGCCATCCTCGGCAACTTTCAGGCCCGCTATCCCGGCGCCATGTTCTCCGGCTGCGGAGGCGGCTATTTGATCGCGGCGGCGGAAGAGGACATCCCGGGTGCGCTCCGCGTGCACGTCAGAGTCTAATAAGGCAGGAGCCCAGCATGCTTGAGGCCGGTATTCTCAACCCCGCCATCAATTCGCTTCTCAGCCGCGTACGTCACACCAACACGTTGGTGATTGCGGATCGCGGCTTCCCGTTCTGGCCGCAAATCGAGACCGTGGATATCTCGCTGATCAACGATATTCCTCACGTCCTCGACGTGCTGGCGGCCATACGCGCCAACTTCGTACTGGGGAGAGCATTCATG
>DATNLV010000784.1:0-2872 GCA_035602665.1 Bryobacteraceae bacterium
GAGTCGCGGGTGGGCGTAGGGGACCGGCGCTTCGTCGAGGGCCAGCCAATGATCGACCGCCAGATCATGGACGCGCTCGTTCAGCGGTTTGACGATCAGGCGAGAGCGGTCGAAGACGGGATATTTACTGTCCATTGGGGAATAGGGAAGCCAACAGTTGTTCCTGGCAGAGGAAGTTGGGAATGATGAAATCGGCTCCGACACCGGTAAGGCGCCGGCGCTTCCACTCGTCGACGGCCTGGCAGGCGGGCTCGTCGGTGGCGACTCCGACGGCGACTCCGCCCACTTCCTTGACGTTTTCAATCTCGACGTAGCCATCTCCGAAGCAGAGGAACTGGTCGCCGCGGCATTCGGCGCTGGCGATGATGCGCTGGATCAGAATCTTCTTGGAAAAACTCTTGTAATCGTCGACGGCACCGTAGACGCCGCCATCGAAGTAACGGTCAACGTCGAGGAGGTGCGCTTCGCGGCGCATGAACTCCTGATCGGTGCCGCTGGCGAGATACATCGTCAAGCCGCGCGCCCGCAGTGCTTCGAGAAGAGCGCGGGCGCCTGGGACGAGGTACTTTTCGGGAGAGCCGCCTTGGGCGAGGTCGTCGAGGCGGTGGCGGATCTTCTGGTGGAGGCGCTCCAGGTACATGCGCTTGTACTCGAGCGGATCGAGGGGCTGGCCGCCATAGCCGCGGACCTGATCGGCCAGCTCGATCATCTGGTAGATGGTCTGCTTCCCGGTGAGAAGGGCGACGCGGTCCTCGATGCCCGCACGGAGTTGCTCGACGGACTCGCCCTTCGCGACATCGGCGAGGATCTCCACCATCATGGGGATCATCACGTCCATCCAGCCGGATCGGATGAGGGAGATGGTGCCGTCAAAATCAAAGAGGCAGACGCTGGCGTTTCGGGCGGTAACGCCCGGGTGGAACTGTTCGACCATCAAAGCAGGATGTCCATTTTGCCGTCCTGGCCTGGTGTCGATTATACATCCGGGGCTTCATTGGAGCATCCCGAACTTCAGTTCCGCCGCCCCGTGGAGCGGGGCTCAAGCCCCGCGCGGGCTGAAGCCCACCCCCCTGACAAAGCACTTGGCCGTTAAACCTCCTGAAACCTGAAATCCCTGGCGCTCGTCTGTCGAGTGGCTGTTACTTAGTCTCGCTTTGATGGGTGCGCTTCAGGGAGAACTTATGGCTTCGTGTCGCTTGGCGCGCGCGGCGGCCTTGTTCGCAGTCGCCGCATTCCTCACCGCTTCTTCATTCGGTCAGACCGCTGCCCTCAAGATAGATGAACCTCAGATCAAGTTTCGTCTGAGCGCACATCCGGCGGTCGAGATACCTGTCGTCAACACATCGGGCAAAGCACTGCCCGGCGATTTCAAGCTCGAGCTGCTGGCCACGGATGACCGCGTGGAACAGGTCGTCACGGGATCCTTCCAGGGAAGCCCGGGGACGAGCGTAGAGAAGATCGCCTGGCCTCAGGACTCCAAGGGCCACACCCCGCCGGCGCGATTGGGCTGGCGCCGGCTGCGCTATTCGTTTACACCGCGCCCGGAGTTCGGGGTGGGGGCCGCGCAGGGCATCGTGCAGATGAGCCACGTGCTCGCCGGGATTTTCCAGGTGCGGCTGGCCGGCGCCTCCAGGGCCAAGCCGGGCAGCCGGTATCCGGTGCGCGTGCGCGTCGATGATCCGCTCACCGGCAGGCCGCGCCGCGGCGCCGCCGTCGAACTGACGCTCACGCTGGACGACGACAATGACACCACATTCAAGCACGCGCTCCTGACCGGCTACGACGGCTATGCGGTCTACACTTTCGATCTGCCCAAAGAAACGAAGGCCGAGCAGGGAACCGTCACCGCCGAGGTGACTCGCGGCGGATTCGGCGAGCAGGCCGAGATGGACTTCGACCTGCGCGTGGCCAACAAGGTCACCCTCACCACCGACAAGCCGTTGTATCAGCCGGGACAGACCGCTCATCTCCGCGTGCTGGCGCTGGGGCCCGACCGCCGCGCGCTCGCGAACCGGGAGGTCGCGATTGCGATCGAGGACGAGGATCGCAACGAACAATTCGTCGAGACCGTGAAGACGTCGCGGTTCGGAGTCGCGAGCGCCGACTGGGACATCCCGCTCAAGTTGCGCTTGGGAGACTACCTGGCCGCGGCCAAGGTGAAAAGCGCCGAGGACGAGGACGATTACGATTCCCAACCCGCTAGCGCCACCCTCCGCGTCAGCCGCTATGAGTTGCCGACCTTCACCGTGAAGGCCGAGCCCGACCGAAAATACTACCTGCCGGGCCAGGACGCCAAGATTGCCATCACCGCCGACTACCTCTTCGGAAAGCCCGTTCAGAACGCCACCGTGCGCCTGGTGCGACAGCAGGAGCGCCACTGGGACTTCAAGGAACAGAAGTGGGAGACCGACGAGTCCGATCCGATCGAAGGCTCCTTCGACAAGCAGGGCCGGTTCGAAGCCAAGGTTGACCTGGGGGATGAGTTCGCGGGCTTCGATCCCGAAGACCAGTCGCACTACGAAGACCTGACCTTCGCCGCCTACGTCACGGATCTTTCGACGAAGCGGACCGAGCAACGCCGGTTCCGCGTCCGGCTGAGCCAGCAACCGGTTCAGATCTACGTCATCGGTGGCGAGCAGTGGTCCCCGGCCAATGAGCCGGCGACTTTGTACGTGACCAGTTCCTACGCCGATGGCCAGCCGGCCTCGGTCAACGGGACGCTGTATTTCGCCGAGCCGAACGAGAAGGGCGAGTTCGAAAAGATTCCGTGGCAGGGCGGCCGATCGAAGGCGCTGGGCTTCCACACCAATCGCTTCGGCGTCGGCAAGATCGCGCTTCCGCGCATTCGCGAGCGGTTCCTGGGGAAGCCGCG
>DATNLV010000788.1:0-4256 GCA_035602665.1 Bryobacteraceae bacterium
AAATGCTGCGGGGCTCAAGCCCCGCGCGGGCTGAAGCCCGCCCCCCCAAACCGTTGCCGCTCAAGTGCTGCGTGATTGCGAGCAGGGCTACCTTCCGGGAATGGCCGTCAGCGCGCTGTCTACGGCTGTGCCGGTAGAGGCCCAACCGCTCCGCCCCGCCTAAGCCCGGTTCGAACTGAGATAAGTCCGATACGCCGCCATCAGCTTGTCGCGCTGCTCCGGCGTCAGGGGCCGCGGCTTCTCGCCCCCCTCGCAGTCGTGGCACAGGCGCACCGTCCGCTTCAGGCTGTTGAGGAATTCGATGCACGGCGGGCAGCCCGCCAGGTGGGCCTCGATCTCGGCGCAAGTCTGGGGAGTCAGCTCGCGATCCAGATATTCCGAGAGCAGCGCGAACACGTCGCGGCACTTCCCTTTCTCATGCTTGCCGGTTCCCATTTACAGCCTCCCTCCGGCTCTAGCACCCTTCATATATTCTTCCAGCTTCTGCCGCACCGACAACCGCGCCCGGTGCAGCCTGGTCTTGACGGCCTCCACACTGATTTCCAGTACGTCGGCCGTCTCCTCCGTGCTCAACTCCTCGATGTCGCGCAGCGTCATCACCGCGCGGTAGATCTCCGGCAGCTTCTGGATCGCCGCCTGGACCGTTTCCCTCAGCTCCCCGCGCAGCGCCTGATCGTCCGGCAGCGCGGACCAGTCGGCGATCTCCAGCCGCCGGCCATCGTCCTGATCCTGGTGCGGCAGGAAGTCGTCGAGCGACAGTTCCTGCGTAGGCGCGAAGACGCTCTTGCGCCGCCGCATCAGGCACTCGTTCCGGGCGATGCGGAATACCCAGGCCTTCACCCGCTCCGGCTCGCGCAGCTGGCCGAAGTTCGAGAACACCTTGAGCAGCGTGTCCTGCGCCACCTCTTCGGCATCCTCGCGACGCCCGCACACCGTCTGCGCGTAGTGGAAGATCTTCGAGCGGAACACTTCCACGAAGCGGTCGAACGCCCCCGGCTCGCCTGCGATCAGATTGCGAGCCAGTGCGACTTCGTCCCTGGTGTCGGAAGCTGCCAAGTTGGGGCCTTGCTCGCATTGTAGCTACTTCGCCGTGGCCGCCGCAGCGAGCGGCTGGAGGACCGTTTCAATCGCCGCCGGATTCAGCAGCGTGCTGTGGATCAGGCACGATTTCGCGGCTCGCAGCACGCCCTCCCGGTGCCGTTCGTCTTCGAGGCCAGGGACGTCGATCTCGATGCGGAACGAAGCCAGCCGCGCCGGAGCCTTCGCCTTTTCCGCGGTCACCCGCACCGTCAACCCGTCCGCCGCCAACCCGCGCGCTTTCAGGTATTGAACTGCGTAAAACCCCGCGCAGGTCCCCAGCGAGGCCAGCAGAAATTCGGGCGGCGTCATTCCCGCGTCCGTCCCGGAGTTGTCTGGTGGCTGGTCGCACACCACTTCGTGGCCGCGGGAATTGGCCATGAACTTGACTCCATCCAGATACCTGACCGTAGTTTCCATATTGAAGACTCTATTCTCGAAGATGCAGGCGATTTCGACTGGTGACAAGAAAAAGCCGGTAACCTCCGGAACCGTTCTGCATCGTTCCCCTGACATGCGAAAGACGTTGGCCATGGACCCGCTCAACCGCAGCCCCGAGGGCTAAGGATCTGGCCAGGCGCAGCTCAGTGCTTCGCCGTCCGCTTCTTCTCGGACTCGGCCCAGGCCAGGTTGTTCTTCGCCAGCTGAAAAGCGGGATTCAGGCGTATGGCTTCCTGGGCCGCCCGGATGCCCTCATCCCACATTCCCAGTGAGTTATAGCCCGCGGCGATGTTGTTGTAGGCCTCGGCGCTTTTAGGATTGAGCCGTAGCGCCTCTTTGGCCGAGACGATCGACTCGGAATAGCGGCCGGCGCGGTACTGCGCCATTGAGAGATCGATATAGCTTTCGGCTGTTGGCGGTGGCTCCGCGCCCGGCGAGGCGTGAAGATAGCCCGCCGCCGCCACGTCGCCAGGCGCGAGTTCCAAGGTCTGGGCGGCGAGCGCGTGGAGGTTGTCCCACTCCCGCCGCTCGGAATACTCGGCCATCAGCAGGTAGCGCGGATCCAGAAGCGACGGGTTCCTGGCGATCGCGGAGACCAGCGCTGCCATGCTCTCTTCCACACGGCCGCGCGAACGCAGCCAGCGCCCATACATGTAGTACGAGATCGCATCGCCGGGCGCCAACTCAAGCGCGCGCCGGAAATGGCGCTCCGCGTCTTCGTCCCGGTTCAGTTGGCCGGTGACGATGCCCAGATTCACCTCCAGAAGTGGATAGGCGGGAACGTAGAGCTGTGCCCGTTCGAACAACGCCAGCGCGCCGGCGTAATCGCCTCTGGCCATCAGAGTCAGCCCGTAGTTCATCAGCCCGCGGCCGTTGTGCGGGCTCTTGACGGCGACGTCCCGCCAGAGCGTCTCCTCCGTGCGCCAGACGCCGTTCCGCCTATAGGTGGCCCACGCAAAGCCACCCAGCACCAGCACGGCCCCCGCCACCGCCGCCCGGCGCCACAACACTTGTGTCCTGGCGAACACCAGCAGCCGTAGCGACCACACCACCGCCAGGGTCAGACCCACAAACGGGAAGAACATGCGGTGATCGTTCTCCACTTCCGCCAGCGGCAGCAGCGACGTCGGCGCAAGGGCCAGGAAGAACCAGGCGATGCCGAACGCGATCGGCCGCGTCACGGGCCGCCGCGCCGCGCGGACGGCGGCGTACGCCAGACCGCACACGAACGCGAATCCGATGACAGCCCCATCCGATAGCGCTCCGGTGAGCGGTGAAAGGTCGGTGTCCGCCGTCAACCCCGTCGGCAGGAAGAACGACCTGAAATAATGCAGCGCCACAAAGGGCTGCGTGATCCAGTAGCGATAGGACGATGACGCCCCCGGATTGAAGGTGGGCGGAGTCTTGGCGCGAAGGACCAGCAGGGCGCCCGCGAAGACAACGAAGGCGATGGCAATCTGCGTGCGCCACTTCCGGGCGTCCTCCTCGACCAGGATCACCCATGCCACCAACACCAGCGGAAAGATGGCTGCCGGAGCCTTCGCCAGCACGCCGGCCAGAGGTGGCACCAGGTAGATCCCCTTATTCCGCCACGCCGGCCGCCAGGCCCACACCACCACGCCGGCCACGACGCCCAGCGTGCTGTAAAGATCCGCGCGCTGGACGATGTAGTTGACCGTCTCGGCCGACACCGGGTGCAGTCCATAGCAGGCGGTCCCGAGCAGCGCCGTCCAGCCGTTCGACGGATGCGGGTCGGTCACGTCCATCGCTTTCAGAAACATCAGAAACACCAGCGCCAGCAGGACCGTGAACCAGACGAAGGTCGAAAGATGGAAGTAGAAAGCCTTGTACCCGCCGCCGATCCAGTAGTCGAGGGCCAGCGAGGCGCTGGTCACGGGGCGGTAGGTCCGGTTGGCGGGAAGAACGCTGGAGAGTTGCACATCACTGAAGAATCGCGGCACGTTCCTCAGATTGCGGATGGCCGGGTTTTCGGTGATCGAGTGGAGGTCGTCGAAATGAAAGCTGTTTTCGAAATGGTTGGAATACGCCGCGACCACCGCGGCGAGTAGCAGGACGCCTCCGAGAAGCAGACGATGGTTCAAGCGAGACATCGACTAAAGAATAACAGGCCCGGAGCATGTGCCCCGGGCCTGTTTCAAGGAGAAGGCTTCTCTAGTACGGAATCACGATCAGGGAGCGGTTTGCGACCGTCCCCTGGGCAGTGTTCCCCTTGTACTTCGCGGTGAACGTGTTGGTCCCGGCGTTCAGAGTGACCAGATAGCTGGCGCAGTCCTGTGCCGTGGTGGTCCCACCGCGCACCAGCGCCATGGTGTCGGCGGGGCTGATGGCGGTCGCACCTGTCACCTGGAAGCTCATGAACGCTGTGGTGACGCTGGCATTGATGATCACCAGCGCATGCCCGCCACCGGTGGGAGTGGTGATGACGACAGTCGGCCCAACCGTGGCCATGTCCCCGTAAGCCGTATTGCTGGCTGTCGTCTGGGAGGTCGCTACGGTCGCGGTTGTTGGCGCGAGGCCGGGACCCGTCGGTCCTGTAGCTCCGGTCGCCCCGTTGGTCCCGTTAGTGCCCGCTGCACCCGTCGCTCCCGTGCCGCCCGGTGCGCCGGTCGCGCCGGTCGCGCCTTTGGCGCCGGCGGCGCCTGTCAGTCCCGTCGGCCCGGTTGCGCCCGCAGCGCCTGTCAGTCCCGTGGGCCCCGCAGCGCCCGTCAGTCCGGTTG
>DATNLV010000789.1:0-13974 GCA_035602665.1 Bryobacteraceae bacterium
CCAAAAAGAACGCATCGCGCAGCATTTTGGTTTTCATAGCGCGAAACTCCGCCGCAGCCGCATCACCGTCACCAGGAACGCCAGGGCGCTTGCGGCCGCGAGGCCGGCCACCGCGCCTGCCACACCGGCCGCGTGTGCCGAGCCGTCCAGAATCGACGAGAACTGCGTCACCGCCCATCCCGTAGGAGTCCAGCGCCCCACCGCGGCCATCCACGCCGGCATCACCTCGAAGGGAAAGAAACACCCGCCCACCAGCGCCAGCGGAAACATCACCAGGTTGCCGAGCATGCTGGCGCCACGCGGAGTCGAAGCCGACATCGACACCAGCAGCAACAGCAGATAGAACGCCACGCCCGCCAGCATCAGCCACACGATCGCGGCCGGCAGGCTGGCCACCGGAACTCCGCCCAGCCATCGCACTGCCACCAGCCCCGTCCCCGCGACGCACGCAAACACCAGCGCCACGCCCAGAAGCTTGCCCGCCAGAAACCCCGCCATGCGCACCGGCATCACCGCCAGGCGCCGCAGCGCGCCGAGCGCGCGTTCCTTCCAGATCTCCCCGGCCAGAGCGTTTGCGATCATCCAAACAGCCATGCACAGCATGCTCGGGAAGAACAGCGCCGCGAAACTTTTCCCATGCTTCTTCTCCGGAATCACGGTCGTCGTCAGGCCGATCGCGGGCCCGCCCCGCCGGGTCCCCAGCATGTCCAAAGTGATCGACACTGTGTCTTCGATCACCTTCGGCAGGATGCTCTGGCTCGGGTTGGTGAACAACCGCAAGCGGAACGTTCCTCCGCGATTGACCGCCTGCCCGAAACCCGCCGGGATGATCAGGAACGCGGAAGCCTCGCCGCGATCCATCCGCCGACGCCCTTCCTCGCGCCGCACGCGTTCCAGTGTCAGCATCTTGTCCAGCGGATCGCGATGGAACACGCCGCTCACCATCTTGCTCACGAACGTGTTGTCCTCATCCGCAATCAGCAGCACGCCGCGCGGCGCGGGCTTCCCGCCGCCGCCGAACACAACGTTCATCAGCACGGCCAGCACCAGCGGAATCGCCAGCCAGACCACCAGCGTGAACGGGTCGCGGCGCCAGCGGCGCAGGTCTTTGATCACCGAGATCCAGATGAAGTGCATGGCCTATTCCCTCAGGTCCTTGCCGGTGAGCTTGATGAAGAGGCTTTCCAGGCTGGGCTGCGTCAGCGTCGTGCCACGTACCTCGCACCCGGCTGCCTCGAGCGCCGCGAAAATGGCTGGCAACTTCCGGGAGGCTTCCACCAGCGAGAGGACCAGCAGCTGCTCTTCCGCCTGCAGCACCTCGATCCGGTCGATCGGCGCAACGGCCGCCCGCGCCGCCTCCGGCTGGAACACACCCGTGAGCCGCAGCAGGTCCCGCTGCTCCAGCATCGACCGCAACTCGGCCAGCGTGCCCGCCGCAATCACCTTCCCGTGGTCGACCACCGCCAGCCGGTCGCACAGCGTCTCCGCCTCCTCCATGTAATGCGTGGTGTATAGGACGCACGTCCCCGACTGCGCCTCCGCCCGAACCAGTTCCAGCAGCCGCATGCGGCTTTGCGGATCCACGCCCACGGTGGGTTCATCGAGCAGCAGAACTTGCGGCTGGTGCACGATGCCGCAGGCGAAGTTGAGCCGCCGTTTCATGCCGCCGCTGAAGCGCTTCACCGGCTCGCGCGCGCGGTCGCCCAGGCCCGTCAGCTCGAGCACCTTCTGAATCCGCTCGCCCAGCAGCGGGTTGCGCAATCCCTGCGCGCCGCCCCAGTATTTGAGGTTCTCGATGGCCGACAGCTCTTCGTAGAGCGCGATCTCCTGCGGCACCACGCCCAGCGCCTGCCGCGCCGCCGTGCCCTCGCGGACCACGTCGTGCCCCATCACGCGGACGCGCCCGGAGGTGGGCGCGAGCAGGCCCGAGATGCAGCCGATGGTGGTGGTCTTGCCGGCGCCGTTCGGCCCCAGCAGTCCGAAGATTTCGCCCGGCTGCGCGGTGAACGAAACCCCGTCCACGGCGACGAGCTCTCCATACGACTTGCGCAGTTGCTCGACTTCTATCATTTGAGAACAGGGTACGCCTACTCCCGCCGTTTTGTTCCCGCCCGGCGACGAATCGGACGAATTCCCGACGAACGGCCCCGCAGTCGCGACGAGCCGCGCGCGTAAGCAACCTGACCACGCTGACCTTTCAGGGGACCCAGGGCACCTCGGTCACCAACGCGCTCTACGAGGTCCAGCGAACCATGAGCACGGCGAGTGGAACCCTGACCGTGAATACGTGTTACAACGGGACGGCCATCACACAACCTTCTCCCGCTCCCGGCGCACCCTGAACCGCGCGATCGGGACCGCCATCGTCGTCAGCAGCATCAGGATCGTGAACGCCACGATCAGCTCGATCAGCGTCAATCCCCGCTGCTTCCGCCGCGAAACGCGAATCACTCGAACTACATTTCTCGATTCCCCCGCGTTTCAATCGCTTGCGAATTCCGAGGCCTTGACAACAATCCACCCCGAGTTACTCTCGTGTCGGTGGCGCCATGTCTTCAACTCGCGAACCAATTAATTCGCGTTCGACACTTTTCGTCACTTCGACACCCTACCCCGCGCGTCGGCGCGGCGGGCCTGCCGGAGCCATCCTTCACCAAATCCACGCGATCGCGTTCGTCACATTTCGTCGCTTTCGACGCGGAATTGTCCGCAACGCTGGCCACGCCTCACCCCGAACCGCGCGCGCAAGCAGGCGGACACATGCAAGCAGACCCCCGCCTCCGGTTTGACACTCCCGGACGCCGATATCTACCATTTAGATTCACCCATGAGAACAATCTGCCTGATGGCCCTGGCCGCGTGTACTGCCGCTGCGCAGCAAGTCCCGCGGCCCGCTTACCTGGACCCCGCTCTGCCGCCCGAACAGCGTGCCGCCGACCTGGTCCACCGCATGACCCTCGAAGAGAAGGCCACGCAGCTCGTGAACCAGGCGCGCGCCATTCCCCGCCTCAACGTCCCCGCCTATGACTGGTGGAGCGAGTCGCTCCACGGCGTGGCCGTGAACGGGACCACCGAGTTCCCCGAACCGGTCGGGCTCGCCGCCACCTTCGACGCGCCCGCCATCCACCAAATGGCCGTCGCCATCGGTACCGAGGGCCGCATCAAGCACGCGCAGGCCGTTCGCATGGGCCACAGCAACATCTTCGAGGGCCTCGATTTCTGGGCGCCGAACGTCAACATCTTCCGCGATCCGCGTTGGGGCCGCGGCCAGGAGACGTACGGAGAGGATCCTTTCCTCACCGCGCGCCTGGGCGTGGCTTTCGTCACCGGCATGCAGGGCGACGATCCTCGTTATTACCGGACCATCTCGACCCCCAAGCACTTCGCCGTGCACAGCGGCCCCGAATCCACTCGCCATACGGCTGAAGTGCCCGTCAGCAAGCACGACGAGTTGGACACCTACCTGCCCGCGTTCCGCGCCACGGTGACCGAGGCCAAGGCCGGCTCCGTCATGTGCGCTTACAACAGCGTCAACGGCCAGCCCGCCTGCGCCAACGAGTTCTTGCTCCAGGACCAGTTGCGCGCCAAGTGGGGTTTTGAGGGCTACGTGGTGTCGGATTGCGGCGCGGTGCGCAACATCGAAGACGGTCACCACTACAAGCCGACGCAGCCGGAGGCGTCTGCCATCAGCCTCGAACGCGGCATGGACAACGAATGCATCGACTATCTCGGCAAAGTGACCGACAACCACGACTACGCGCCCTATCTCGATGCCGTCAAGCAGGGCTTCCTGAAGGAGAGCGATATCGACGTTGCGCTGGTGCGCCTGTTCACCGCGCGCATGAAGCTGGGCATGTTCGACCCGCCGGAGATGGTGCCGTACACCAGGATCGACGAGAAGCTGCTCGACAGCCCCCGGCATCGCGCCCTGGCGCGCAGGCTCGCCAACGAGTCCATGGTGCTGCTGAAGAATGACGGCAGTCTGCCGCTGAAGACCTCTGGCGTGAAGATCGCTCTCGTTGGCCCCCTGGCCGACCAGGCCAAGGTGCTGCTCGGAAACTACAACGGCATTCCGACGCATTCGGTCAGCGTGCTCGAAGGCATGAAGGCGGAGTTCCCCGGCGCCCAGATTCACTTTGAGCCCGGCACGCAGTTCCTCCGCAATGACGCCTCGCCCGTGCCAGACGGGCTGCTCAGCACCGGCGGCAAGCCGGGCGCCCGCGCTACTTACTCCATGCTGGAGTACGGGTTCGACGGTCCGCGATCCGCGGCCTCGCCGCTCACCAGTCGCATCGAGCCAACCATCAACCTGTCGGCGCGCCCGCTGCCGCTCGAGGCTGCCGGCAGGAAGCCGCTGTTCGTCCGATGGGAAGCCACGTTCACGCCGCCCGAGACCGGCGACTTCAATCTCGGTCTCCAGGGGGATGGCTTCTTCCGCGTCTCTGTGGACGGCAAGCTGATCACACAGGCGTGGCATACCGATGGCGTCGAGGCCAAGCTGGGCCGGGTGCACCTGGAGAAAGGCAAGCCCTGCGCGCTGGCGGTCGAGTACGGCCAGGGTGACGACCGTGTGGTGGCGCGCCTGGTGTGGTCTAAGCTGGACCGCCGCCCCACGCCCGCGGCGATCGCCGCGGCGAAGGACGCCGATGTCGTGGTGGCCGTGGTGGGCATCACCAGCGAGCTCGAAGGCGAGGAGATGCCGGTCAACGAGGATGGATTCAAGGGCGGCGACCGCACCAGCCTCGACCTGCCCAAGGCAGAGCAGGATCTGCTCGAGGCCATGGCTTCGACCGGCAAGCCGCTGGTCGTCGTGCTGATGAATGGCAGCGCCCTCAGTGTCAACTGGGCGAAGGAACACGCCAACGCGATCCTCGAAGCGTGGTACCCGGGCGAAGAGGGCGGCGCCGCGGTGGCCGAGACCCTTTCCGGCCGAAACAATCCGGCGGGCCGTCTGCCGGTGACCTTCTACAAAGGAGTAAGTCAGCTGCCGCCGTTCGAGGATTACTCGATGAAAGGCCGCACTTACCGTTACTTCGAGGGCGAGCCGCTATTTCCCTTCGGATACGGGCTGAGTTACACCACCTTCACTTACAGCGACCTGAAGGTTGCCGAGGTTGCCGACCCCGCCAAGCCGTTCACGGCCCAGGTTACGGTGACCAACAGCGGCAAGGTCGCCGGCGATGAAGTAGTCCAGTTGTATCTCAGCTTCCCCAACGTGCCGGGTGCGCCGCTCAAGGCGCTGCGCGGATTCCAGCGCGTACACCTCGAGCCCGGTGCCGGGCAGCAGGTAACGTTCGAACTGAAACCGCGCGACCTGAGCATAGTGACCGAGGCCGGCGACCCGATTGTGCCGGAGGGTGAGTTCAAACTGTCGATCGGCAGCGGCCAGCCCGGCACAGCCGTGCCGTCCGTAGCGGCTACCTTCCGCGTGCGGAGCAGCCTCACGCTGCCCGAGTAGCCCCGGCTGGCGGGACGTAGGTGCGGATAAGCCGCAGCTTGGCTTCGACGGCCACCGGGAACGGTTCGGCGCCGGCGGGGATGAGCCAGACTTCGCCGGGGCCTACGGGGCGTCCTCCGATGGTTCCGTTTCCTTCGAGAACGATCAGGATGTCGAGGTGGCGGGGGTCTGGCTGCCAGGTCATTGGCCGTGCCCATTCGAGGGTTTCGGTCACGAAGTAGTCGCAGCGGGCGAGCTCGCGGCGGCCATCCCCCAGATCCACGGGTTTCGACGCGCCCGGATGGGGACCGAGGTGCGCCACCGCCACTCCCTTATCCAGGTGTAGCTCGCGGGGCCGGCCGTAGTCGTATAGCCGGTAAGTGGTGTCGGAGTTCTGCTGAATCTCGACCAGCGCGATGCCGGCTCCGATGGCGTGCACCACGCCTGCCGGCGTGAAGAAGGTGTCTCCGGCGCGAACCGGGAACCAGCGCACCAGTTGTTCAATCTCGCCGCTCACGGCCGATTCGCGGAGCCGCTCTTTGGTGATGGTCTCGTTGAAGCCGAGCGCCAGGGTGGAATCCGGCTCGGCCCGCAGGATGTACCACATCTCGGTCTTGCCGGGCCCGCCTTCCGCCTGCGCGTCGTTGGGATGCACCTGAAGCGACAGCCGCGCGGTGGTGAAGATGAACTTCACCAGGATGGGGAAGTGTTCCCCGTCGATCAGCTCGGAAAGGGTGCGGCCATCTTCGGTGCGGTTGTCGTCGGCGGTGAACCAGACTTCGCCGATCTGGGCGCCGGTCGAATGGAACCACGGTTCGAGCGCGGTGGCGCCCCAGATCTTCTCCCGGAAGGAAGGCAGCAGGCGGATCGGATGGAGACTCATCCCATCAAGTGTCGAACGAAGCTGTCCAGGCGGGCAAGGCCGCGCTCGAGCTCGTGCATGGAGGTGGCGTAAGAGATGCGGACGTGTCCTTCGATTCCGAAGGCCTCGCCCGGAACCACCGTGACGTGCTCGTGCTGCAGGAGGCGGGCGGCGAACTCGAGGCTGTCGCGGACGCCGTCTTCGCGCAGCGCCGCGCTCACGTTCGGAAATACGTAGAACGCGCCCTGCGGCTCGGTGCAGGTGACTCCCGGGATGGCGCGCACGCGTTGGACAACGAAATCGCGGCGGCGGCGGTACTCGGCGAGCATGGCGGCGACGGAGTCCTGCGGCCCGCGCAACGCCTCGACGGCGGCCTTCTGCGCGATGGATGTGACGTTCGACGTGCTCTGGCTCTGGAGCTTGACGACGGCGGCGACCACCGGCTCGGGGCCGAGCACCCAGCCCACGCGCCATCCCGTCATGGAGTAAGTCTTCGACACCGAGCCCACCACCAGCACATTGCGCCTGGCCCCGGGAAGCGCAGCCGCCGAGAATGGTGCGCCGCGGTAGACGAAGTGGCAGTAGCACTCGTCGGTGAGCAGGTAGATGCCGCGGCTGGCGGTGAGGTGATGGATGCGCTCGAACTCTTCGGCGTCGACCACCGCGCCGGCCGGGTTCGAAGGCGAGTTGACGACCACGATGCGGGTGCGGTTGCTGAGGTGCGGCTCGATCATGGCGGCCGTCAGCTTGAATCCGTTCGCTTCGTCGGGCGGAACGAACACGCACTTGCCGCCCGCGAAATTCACCACGTCCTTGAAGGTGACCCAGTAGGGGACGGGGATGACGACTTCGTCGCCGGGATTGACGAGCACCTGCATGAGGTCGAAGATGGCCTGCTTGCCGCCCACGGCGACGACGCATTCCGCGGGCGTGTAGCTGGTGCCGAAATCGGCGGCGTGGCGATCGACGATGGCCTTGCGAAGTTCGGGCGTGCCCGCCGACGACGTGTAGCGGGTGAAGTTCTGCTCGATGGCCCGGATGGCGGCCTGTTTGATGTTGGCGGGGGTGGGGAAGTCCGGCTCGCCGGGGCCGAAATCGACGATATCGTGCCCTTCGCGCTTGAGGCGCTCGGCTTCGCTCGCGACGCGCATGGTCATCGATACGCTGATGCGCGAGATGCGCTCGGAAAGCTCGCCGGGATCGAACATCGGTGTCATCGGCCGTTCAGAACGCGGTTACGGAGCCGCACCTCGACCGAGGGCGGCACCAATCCAGAGATATTGCCGCCCAGGCCGATCACCTGCTTGACCAGGCGGGAACTGATGAACGAGTACTCTTCCTTGGCCATCAGGAAGACGGTCTCGATGGCGGGGCAAAGGCGGCGGTTCATGAGAGCCATCTGCAACTCGTATTCGTAGTCGGAGATCGCGCGTATGCCGCGCAGGATGACGCTGGCGCCCTTCTGCCCGGCGAATTGAACGAGCAGGCCGTTGAAGGAATCGACCTCGACAGTGGGATAAACGCTGACGACCTCGCGCAGCATTTCGATGCGCTCTTCGATGGTGAAGAGCGGCTCCTTCTCCTCGTTGCGTAGGATGGCGACGATCAGGCGGTCGCAGAGCTTCGCGCCGCGCTCGATGAGGTCGAGGTGGCCGTTCGTGATCGGGTCAAAGGAGCCCGGGTAGAGCGCGATTACGCGGTGCGGCGTCATCTATGGGATCTGCTGCTTCGATTGTAGCGCAGCCCTAATCTGCTTCCAGCCCACCAGCGTGATGTGATTTTCTTCGAGGGCCTTCTTGAACTCCGGGCTGGTGACGGCATCGAAATCGCGCTGGCGCCAGGCGCTGCCAAAGGGTACGTTGCCCATGACGGCCTGCAACTCGGCGCCATCGTAGCCCAGGTGGACGATGAGTTCGGTCAGGCCCGGCTTGAGCGACTGGATCTGGCGCACGTACCAAGCTTTCCAGCTTTCCGGCTTGACGCCTGCCCCCGCGACCACAATCGCATCGGGAATCATGTCGCTTTCCGCGATCGCGGCGGATCGCATGGCCAGGAACGGGATGCCGTATTCGTGGGCCACCTTCACGTAGACGGCAAAGAAGCTGGGCGGGAACAGCGTTCCCATGTGACTGTCCAGGTGAGTGGGACGGATGCCGACCTTCAGCGCGCGATCGATTTGCGCGCGGATCTCGACTTCCACGTCTTCGGGCTTGGCGTTCTTCAGCACGGGAGCGGCCTCGGACCAGAAGTATCCATCCGGATCGAGGAGACTGCGCAGATCGTGCCCTGTGGCGACGGGTCCCCAGCGGTAGGTCTTCCATTCGCTCGTCAGCGTGATGTGCAGACCGAGGTCGGCGTCGGGATGGGCCTTGGCGTAGGCCGCCACTTCGGTGAGCCAGGGGCAGGGCACCATGATGCTGGCGGAGGTGGCGGCTCCGCTGTCGAGCGCCGCGAAGCTCGCCTGATCCACCGAGTGGCTCACCGCCAGATCGTCCGCGTGAATGATGAGGAGCTTTGCGTCGGCGGGATAGCCCAGGCGCTCCGCTGCGCTTTTGCCGCCAGCCGCGGCGAGGGCGCAGGTCAGGAGGTTGGCAAAAAGGAGTGCTCGTACCATCTCAATCCATCCTCCAGTTAGTTCGGCCGGCTCAGCCCGAGCTCGGTGAAATGCTTCCCGAAAGGCGACTGCCCTTCCCACTGCTTTTCGAAGTCCGGAAACTTGTTCACGATCCGCTCGATCACCAACATCGCTTGCTGTTCGTCCACATAGGGGAGCATACAGACGCTGTGGTGCCGCAGGACGGCGTACAATCCGCTCACTCCGCGATCCTGATGCTCCAGCCACCTCACGTCGGCACGGCAGACGGTTCGGGTGCTACCAGACCCGTCACCGACATCTCCTCGCGATTCGAACTCGAGGTTCGTTACTCGCAGCTCCGCCTTTCGGGCACCCAGCGCCGCGAGGAAAGCGAGAGTCGCCACCAGAACGGCAACCGGGATCAGCAGCGACGCCTGCAAGAATCGGCCAAGAACGAAGCCGACGAACAGCGCGGAGACAAGGGCGGAAAGCACGGCCTTTGCCGGGGCGTGGTCGTCCTCCGTTCGGATGAGCAGGGCGTCCTCGAAGTCCCGAATCTCGAGTTGTTTTGCCATTGTGGGGCGGCAGGCACGAGCGACGCCCTACCAGAAGTGGCTGGCTACAACCGTGGGCGAGGCGGGGACGCCGGAAATCACTTTGACGTGGAGCACGAGCTGCATGTTCTTGTTCTGCCAGCCGGGGGGAGCGCCGCGCAGCGCGTCTCTCAGCAGGTCGGGATTGGTCACCAGCTCGCCGGCCGCGTCGGTGCCGTATTGCGTGATGCCCGAAATCTCGACCAGCATGGCGTGGGTGTCGGGGTGGAAGACGCGGGTCAGCAGGGCGTAGTCCTCCGTTGTCCTGCGGTCGGGCGGCAGATTCGGCAGCGACCACTTGGTGGGGGTGCCGTTGTCGGTGATCACGACGGGCAGGCGGGACGCATCGATGAAGAAACGCATCTGGCTGCTGATCTCGCGCCAGCGCGTTAGTGAATAGCCGACGAAGATGGCGGGGGCACCGCGCAGGTCGGAGAATGTGACGGTGTTGCCGACGCGCACGCGGAAGGGGCGCTCCATGCGGGTGAGCATGGCGACCAGGCGCGAGGTGGCGATCAGGTCGCCGCCGCCGACGAACTGGTCGTTCAACAGGACGAAGTCCTCGACGCGCGGCGGCTGCTTAGCATCCGGATAGCCATTCAGGTTCCAGACGGGCACGAACGCGGCGCAGATCAGCACGGGCGCCTTATCGTTCAGGACGGGCGCCCAGAACTGGTCGAGCGTGGGATTGCCCGCGCGGCCGAACCACGAAAGGGCCAGAGCGGCGAGCGCGACCAGCAGGGCCGCGCCGAGCATCCAGCGCAGCCATGCGGGATGCGAGCGGGTCGCCTCGGGCGGCGGCGCCGGGACCGGCACTGGTTGGGCGGCGGGCTCGGGCGCGACCGCGACGGCACCGGCGGGCGCCGGCCGGAACTCGGGCACGTAGGTTCCGAACGGCAGCTCGATCCGCAGGGGATCCTGGGCGCCCTCGGTGGAGTAATAAAGGCCCAGCCTCTTACGGACCTCGCCCGCCTTCACGCGTACCGTGGCGTCGTCACTGGGGTCGTAGTCGGCCGTCCGGCCGAAGACGTCGATTCCGATGGTGCGTTCTTTGAGCAGGTCGCCGTGGCCGCCGAGGGTGTTCTCGATGACGTAGCGGAGGAATTCCTGGCTGCGCTTGCTGGAGCGGAACTCGTGGCTGGCAAGCACACGTTCGAGTTCCTCGCGAACCGACTCGGGCGTGACGCCGGGGCGAAACTCCTCCGTCCCCTTCGCGTGGGACGCGCCGGGGGTCTGTGCTTCACCCATGGAAGACGGCCTCTCCACCCGAAACCTATCCGATCTTAGCACGCTCCCAAGCGGCCGAAAGTAAAGACCCTACGTATGTTCGGTGTGCGTAACAAACGGAGCATAACGTTTCCACAACCGTTGTGAACTGGACAGGTCGCCAATCCCAAGCCACCATCGCAGGGAGCGGTCAGGCGGTTTGTGTACCCTGACCGGACGACACAATGGCTAGCGCCACGAAGCCCGGCCGCACCCACCCCGCCCGCTGGGTGCCGACTCTGTACTTCGCGGAGGGCGTGCCGTTCTTTGCGGTCGCCCTGATCGCAGGCATCCTCTATAAGCGGCTCGGACTGCGCAACGACGTCATCACGTTCTATACCAGCTTTCTACTACTGCCGTGGTCGCTCAAGCCGCTGTGGAGCCCGCTGATCGAGATGTTCAAGACCAAGAAGTTCTTCGTGGTCTTCCTGGAGCTTGCCGGCGGCCTGAGCCTGGCGATGGTGGCATTGTGCCTGCCGCTGCCGGGCTACTTCGGGTACTCGCTAGCCCTGCTGGCTGTGGTCGCTTTCTGCTCTTCGACCCACGATATTGCCGCGGACGGCGTCTATATCGCCAGCCTGACTCCCAAGGAGCAGGCGGCCTACACGGGATGGCAGGGTGGCTTCTATAACGCCGCGCGCTTCTTTTCGCAGGGCGGCCTGATCATCCTGGCCGGATACCTCGAGGTCCGACTGGGTGTGCCGCGCGCGTGGATGACGATCTTCGCCGCCATGGGACTGATCCTCATGGCGTTGAGCATCTACCACGCGCAAGTGCTGCCCCGGGGCGGGGCGGAGAGGCGGTCGGAAAGCGCCCGCGAGATGGCCACCACCTTCCGGGAGGTGGTGGTCAGCTTCTTCAAGAAACCGAACATTCTGCTGCTGCTGCTTTTCATCCTGTTGTACCGCGCCGGCGAGGGCCAGATCGTGAAGATCGGCCCGCTGTTCCTGGTGGATCACCGTTCGGCGGGCGGCCTGGGGCTGACCACGGACCAGTTCGGAACTATATACGGCACATTCGGGACAGTGGCCTTCGTCGTGGGGAGCATCCTGGGAGGCTACTTCACTTCCTGGATGGGACTGAAGCGCGCGCTGCTGCCGCTGGTCTGCGCCATGAATTTCCCCAACCTGGCCTACGTGTATCTGAGCACGTCGCTGCCGACCAGCCACCTCCAGATTACCGGGGCGCTGTGCGTGGAGATGTTCGGGTATGGCTTTGGCTTCGTGGGCGTGATCCTGCTCATGATGCAGGAGATCGCACCGGGCAAATACCAGACGGCGCACTACGCGTTCGCGAATTCGCTGATGAACCTGGGCCTGCTGATTCCAGGCACGGTCAGCGGCAAGATCCAGGTGGCGGTCGGGTACCGGAACTTCTTTGTGTGGGCGCTGCTGTCGTCCATTCCAGCTTTGATCCTCTCCCGGCTGATCCCGATACGGGGAGGCGCGAACGCGGCACCCGCAGCGCCTGAGGAGCAGCCGGCGCAGGTGGAAACACGGTAAGAACATCTGGCCACGAATGAACACGAATGAACACGAATGGAAGGAAGACAAGAGCTCTTGTTCGTGAGTCTTATTCGTGTGCATTCGTGTTCATTCGTGGCCTAAGTTGTTTTCTTGTTTGGAGCATTCGTGGCACAGACTTTGAGTGAGATTGTCGAAGCGCCGGCCGCCCTTGCGGAGACGAAGGCCATCATTCTGGCGGCGGGGAAGCATACGCTCGCGGCGGATGGGCGGCCGCTGGTTCTCCAGCCTTTGGGCGACCGCACGATCCTGGATTGCGTTGTCGAGAACGCACTCGGTGTGGTCGCGCCTGGTGATGTCTACGTCGTGGTCGGCTACAGGCAGGAGGAAGTGCGGGCGCACCTGGGCGACAAAGTCCACTACGTGTTCCAGGAGGAGCCGCTAGGCACGGGCCACGCGGCGTTGCAGGCGCTGCCGCTGCTGCGGGATTTCCGCGGCAGCCTTTTGATTCTCTACGGCGACACTCCGCTGTTCCGCCCCGCTTCGATCCGCGGATTGCTCAATCGGCACCGTCTGAAGAAGGCGGACCTGACGCTGCTGACGGCTGTGGTCGATAGGTCGCTGCCTTACGGGCGCATCGTCCGCGATACCGCCGGCGACATCGTCGACATCATCGAGGACAGGGAGGCGTCGGCTTCGGTCCGCGAGATCCGCGAAGTGAACGTCGGAGCGTACGCGGTCGATGCCAGCGCCATCTCGCCGGCAAACCGGCTGACGGACTGGGTTCACGAGCTGATCCGGTCGGGCCGGCGCGTCGAGAGTTACCGGCTCTACGACCAGGACGAAGTGCAGGGCATCAACACGGCCGCGGACCTGGCACGGGCCGAGTTCATCCTCGAGAAGCGGCTGTTCCGGCCGCGGCGGCAGGAGGAAGCGAACCTGGTCACGTTCGGCACCGGCGGCTGGCGGGCCATCATCGGCGAAGGCTTCACCATGCACAACGTGCGCCGGCTCAGCCAGGCGCTCGCCAACGAGATCACGCGCCAGGGCGAGGAGAAGCGCGGGGTCATCGTCGGGTTCGACCGGCGGTTCCTCTCGAAACAGGCCGCCGAGGCCGCAGCCGAGGTGTTTGCCGGCAACAACATTCCCACCATTCTGCTGAGCGAAGACGCGCCCACGCCCTTGATCACTTATGCGACGGCCAAGCGCGGATCGGCGTACGGGCTGGCGTTCACGGCCAGCCACAATCCTCCCGAGTGGAACGGGCTGAAGGTCTTTCACGGCGATGGATCGCTGCTGCTCGACGATGAGACGCGGCGGATCGAGAACGAGACCAACGCGCTCGATCTCGATCACGTCATCAAGCTGGAACTGGACCTGGCGCTGGAGGCCGGCGTCGTCGAGCGGCACGATTTCACGAACGAGTACGTGGACGCGGTGGAGAAGCTGATCGACCTGAACGCGATCCGCGAGGCGGGGCTGAATGTGATCGTGGACCCGATGTATGGCGTGGGCCAGCTCACGCTGGGCACGGTACTCACGGAGGCCCGCTGCCGCGTTACCTTCATCAACGACCGGCACAATCCGCTGTTCGGTGGACGCTCGCCCGCTCCCAACCTGGAGGCGCTGCGGCTGCTTACGTCCCACATGCTGGACTACAAGTACGATCTGGGTCTGGCGATGGACGGGGACGCGGACCGCATCGCCATCGTGGATGAGCGCGGCGAATACATCCCCATCAACGACGTTCTGGTGCTGCTCTATTGGTACCTGCACGA